>JBFGDW010000262.1:0-5095 GCA_041580435.1 Candidatus Polarisedimenticolia bacterium
CGAGAGCCCCTTCGGGTTCCACAAGGCCGGCCGCTCGGGTGCGGATCTCGCAAAGAACTGGCGCCACCTCGCCGAGGTCGCCGACGACATTTGCTTCTACCGCGGCTGCCAGGCCGAATCGGTAAACCACCCGACGGCGCTCTACCACATGAACACCGGGAATCGTTTCGGCGGCAGCCCGGCCATGGGCTCCTGGGTCAGCTATGGGCTGGGGACCGTCAATCAGGACCTGCCCAGCTTTGTGGTGCTTCCCGAGCTCACCTACCCCACCCTCACGGTGCGCACCGAGTACCCGGGCGCCGCCCCCGAGGAGGTGGAGAACGACGTCAGCCGCCCCATCGAGGAGGCCCTGGGGGTGGTGAGCGGCCTGGAGCGCCTCAGCAGCGTCAGCCGCGCCGACGTCAGCGACGTGGTCCTGGAGCTGAGCTGGGACACCGATGTGTCAGACGCCACCCAGGACATCCTGGAGCGCCTGGACCTGGTCATCCTCCCCGAGGAGTCCCGGCGCCCCCTCATCCTCCACTACGACCCGGCCCTGGATCCCATCATGGAGCTGAGCCTGGCGGGCACCACCGAGGCCGACGCCGGCGAGGAGGGACTCAAGCGCCTCCGGCGCCTGGCCGACCTGCAGATCAAGCGGGCGCTGGAGCCCATCAAGGGCGTGGCGGCGGTGCGGGTGCGCGGCGGCCTGGAGGAGGAGATCCACGTCCTCCTGGAGGAGGAGCAGCTCCGCCGCACCGGGCTGTCCATCCGCCAGGTCATCGACCGGCTGGCCGACGAGAACATCAACGTGGCCGGCGGCACCATCAAGGAGGGCCGCACCGAGTACATGGTGCGCACCCTCAACGAGTACGAGGATCTGGAGCAGATCCGCAACACGGTGGTCGCCATGGCCGAGGGGCGCGAGATCCGCGTCCGGGACCTGGGGCGGGTGGAGTCCACCTACAAGGAGCGGGAGATCCTCACCCGCACCAACGGCGGCGAGAGCGTCCAGATCGAGATCTTCAAGGAGGCCGACGCCAACATCGTCGCCCTGGCCAGGCGGGTGAAGTCAACCCTGGGATCCCTGGACCGGGAGGCCCCGCCGGAGAAGCAGGGGACCGGCCTGGCCGCCCGCATTTTCCGGGACGAGGGTGCGGCCCTGGAGGTGGTGGCCGACCGGTCCCTGTTCATCGAGAGCAGCATCAAAGAGGTCCGCAACACGGCGGTGCTGGGCGGCCTGCTGGCCGTGATGGTCCTCTTCCTGTTCCTCAAGAACTTCAGGAGCACGGCCATCATCGCCGTGAGCATCCCCATCTCCCTGCTGGTGACCTTCGCGCCCCTGAACCTGCTGGGTGTGTCCCTCAACATCATGTCGCTGGGGGGACTGGCCCTGGGGATCGGGATGCTGGTGGACTCGTCCATCGTGGTCCTGGAATCGATCCACCGCTGCCGCGAGGAGGGGGACGGCCTGCGCCAGGCGGCGGGCCGGGGCACCAGCGAGGTGCGCGGCGCCGTGCTGGCCTCCACCCTCACCTCCATCGCCGTGTTCTTCCCCATGGTCTTCGTGGAAGGGGTGGCCGGGCAGGCCTTCGGCGACCTGGGCATGGCGGTGGTGGTCTCCCTGCTGGCCTCGGCCGCGGTGGCCCTGTTCTTCATCCCCATGCTGGCCAGCCGGCCGGGATTCAACCTGTCGGAGCCGGCCGGGGGCCGCGGGGGCGGCCTGCTGCGCTTCGCCGCCTGGGACGGGCTGGCGCACGCCTGGCGCGGGTCCAGGCGCTGGGTCCGCCTGCTGCTGGCGCCCTACTGGCTGGTGCGTTTCGTGCTGGGACTGGCGCTGGAGCTGGTGGGCAAGGTCATCCTGCTGGTCTTCATGGGCGTGGCCGGCCTGCTGACCCGGGTGGTGACGCCGCTCCTGCGCGCCGTGTTCAGGGTGATGGCGTGGCTGCCGGTGCGCATCACCGATGCCGCCCTGGGCGGCCTGGGGCGGGCCTACCCGCGGGTGCTGCGCTGGGCCCTGGCCCGGCCGGTGCCGGTGCTGGCGGTGGTGGTGCTGTCGGTGCTGGGAACCTGGCAGGTGGTCCGCTCCCTGGACAGCGAGCTGCTTCCCGAGGTCCACCAGGGGGAGTTCACCGTGGAGGCGGCCCTGCCCGTGGGGACCCCCCTGGAGGCCACCGAGGCGCTCCTGGCGCCGGTGGAGCAGGCCATCCTGGCCGAGCGGGAGCACATCCGCTCCCTCATCCTGGTCCTGGGGTACGACTCGGCCACCTCCGACCGGGCGGACGAGGGGGAGCACTCGGCCCGCTTCAAGATCCTGCTGGAGCCATCCCGGGACCCCGCCACCACCGAGCAGCTGGTGGCCGAGCGCATCCGGAAGCGGCTCACCGCCCTGCCAGACCTGGACTCCCGTGTGGTCCGGCCGGTCCTGTTCAGCGCCCGCACCCCCATCGAGGTGGAGATCCATGGCGACGACCTGCTCAGGCTGCGGTCGGTGGCCGGGGAGGCCGAGGCGGCCCTGGCCCGGCTGGATTCCCTGTCCGACGTGCAGAGCACCCTGCGCCCCGGCGCCCCGGAGGTTCAGATCCTCTACCAGCGCGACCGCCTGGCCCGCTACGGCCTCAACATCGGCGAGGTGGCCCGCAGGGTGAAGGAGAAGGTGAAGGGGTACGAGGCGACACGCTTCAACCTCAAGGACCGGCGCATCCCCATCCTGGTCCGCCTGGAGATGGATGACCGGGAGACGGTGGACGACATCCGCGGGCTGCAGGTCAACCCGGGCGGATCGCCGGCCATCCCCCTCTCGGCGGTGGCCGACGTCAGCCTGGGTGAGGGGCCCAGCGAGGTGCGCCGGGTGGACGGTCGCCGCGTGGCCCTCATCCGGGCCGGCCTGGGCGACGCCTCCCTCAGCACCGCCATTGCCGACATCCGCCGAGAGCTGGCCACCGGCGTGGACTGGCCCGACGACATGACCTTCTACATCAGCGGCCAGAGCGAAGAGTGGGAGCGGAGCCGCGCCTCCCTCTGGCTCGCCCTGGCGCTGAGCATCTTCCTGGTCTACGTCATCATGGCGGCGCAGTTCGAGTCCCTCACCCAGCCGTTCATCATCATGCTCACCATCCCCCTGGCGTTCATCGGCACGGTGCTGGCCCTCAGGGCCCTGGAGCTGAACCTGTCGGTGGTGGTGTTCCTGGGCATGATCATGCTGGCCGGCATCGTGGTGAACAACGCCATCGTCCTGGTGGACTACGTGAACACGCTGCGCCGCCGCGGCGTGCCCCGGGACGAGGCGGTCATCACCGCCGGCAGCGTGCGCCTGCGCCCCATCCTCATGACCACCGCCACCACCGTCCTGGGGCTGCTCCCCATGGCCCTGGGGCTGGGCGACGGCGCCGAGATCCGGACGCCCATGGCCATCGCCGTCATCAGCGGCCTCATGAGCTCCACCGCCCTGACCCTGCTGGTCATTCCCACCCTCTACGTGGCGCTGGACCAGGCCGTGCGCCGCCTGCGCGGCGAGGCGGCGCTGCCGGAGGAGGCTTCCGCTCCCCTGTCCGGGGAGGTGGCCGGCCCGGTGGCAACGTGAGTCCGGGCGGCGGGGAGGAAGGCGGCGCCCTGGCGCGGTTCTCCCTGGACCGCCGCATCACCGTCCTGGTCCTGGTCCTCACCGCCCTGGTGGTGGGGATGGTGGCCCTGTCCGGTATGCCCGTGGAGCTGATTCCCCAGGGTTTCGTGGATCCGTCCCTGGCGGTCATCGTCCCCTACGACGACGCCCCACCCCGGGAGGTGGAGGAGAAGATCACCCTCCCCCTCCAGGAGGAGCTGGCCACCGTCCGGGGCCTGGAGGGGATCATCTCCATCTCCGTCTCCCGGGGAGCGCGCTGCTTCCTGCGCTTCAAGCCCGACACCGACATGGACGTGGCGTACCGGGAGGTCAGGGACCGGGTGGAGCGTGCCCGCCGCCAGTTCCCCGACGACGTGGAGCAGGTCTTCATCCGCAAGGACGACGCCTCGGGCATCCCGGTCTTCGTCATGGGCGTGGCCGTGGACCCCTCCCTGAGCAACAGCTACGACCTGATCCAGAACGAGATCATCCTTCCCCTGGAGCGCGCCGATGGCGTGGCCTCGGTGGAAGCCCAGGGGCTCGAGGAGAAGGAGATCCTCATCGAGCTGGACCGCAAGCGCGTGGCCGCCTCGGGCCTCAATGTCTACCTCCTGGCCCAGGACCTGGCAAGCGACAACTTCACCATGGCCAGCGGCGACGTGCGTGACGGCGGGCGCAAGCTGCTGCTGCGCTCGGTGGCCCGCTACAGGAGCCTGGAGGATATCGAGGGGCGGCTGGTGGCCCCCTCGGTGCGCCTGGGGGACGTGGCGCGGATCTCCTACGCCGAGCCCGACAAGGAGTACCGGGTGCGCGCCATGAGCAAGCCGGCCTACGCCATTGTCGCCTTCAAGGAGGGGGACGCCAACGCCCGCGAAGTGTCCATGCGCCTGGCGGAGGTCCGGGACGGCTTCGCCTCCAACCCGCGCCTGGAGGGGGTGGAGACCGTGGTCCTGTTCAGCCAGGGCCAGGTCATCGACGAGTCCCTCTCCACCCTGCTGCAGAGCGGGCTGGTGGGGGGGCTCATCGCCGGCATCGTCCTGTTCGTCTTTCTGCGGCGCCTCCGCCTGACCCTGGTCATCAGCCTGGCCATTCCCCTGAGCCTGGTCGTCGCCCTCACCGTCATGTACTTCGCCGGCGAGACCCTCAACCTGATCTCCCTGCTGGCGCTCATGGTCTGCGTGGGCCTGCTGGTGGACAACTCGGTGGTGGTGGCGGAGAACATCCACAGGCTGCGCCAGGGCGGCGCATCCCGGCGGGAGGCCTGCATCCGGGGAGCGGGCGAGATCGCCCTGGCCATCACCATGTCCACCCTGACCACCATCGTGGTGTTCCTCCCGGTGGCCCTGGTGGACGGCCAGGCCCAGTTCTTCTTCATCCGCCTGGCCCTGCCCATCTCGGTGGCGCTGCTGGCCTCCCTGGTGGCGGCGCTGGTGATCATGCCCCTGGCGGTGCACCTGACCCTGTCCGACGCACGGGCGGCCGCCCCGGGGCGCCTGCGGCGGCTCTACGAGGCGC
>JBFGDW010000263.1:0-5065 GCA_041580435.1 Candidatus Polarisedimenticolia bacterium
CGCGCATCTCCGCCTCGGCCGCCTGCAGATCGCTCCCCAGGGCTTCCAGGATCTCCTCGGCCTCGCCCATGAACTCCTGGGGGCGCAGGCTCTCGCCGCCGTCGGTCATCTCCCTCAGCCTCTCTTCGTGCCCGCCAGGAGAGCCTGCAGGACCGCCTGCAGCTCCTCCGGCTGGAACGGCTTGGTCAGGTAGGCGGCCGCGCCCGCCTTGAGGCCGCGATCCCGATCCTCGGCGCTCTGCTGCGTGGAGACGATGACCACCGGGATCTGCCGGTACGCCGGATGCTCCTTCAGGTAGCGCAGGAGCTCGAGGCCGTTGATGTCCGGCATGTTGATATCCGCGATGATGGCGTCCACGTGCACGCCGGGGAGGGCCTTGAGGGCTTCGAAGCCATTGGCGGACTCCACCACCTCGGCGCCGAATCCGTCCTCCACGGCGCCGCCGATGAAGGCTCGCATGGAGGCCGAGTCATCCACGATGAGGATCTTCATGGCTCCTCCGCTGGACGCGGATGCGGCACCCGCCGCGAGACGACCGCGGCGCCGCACACGTGCGGGGCGCAATATAGGTTCCGCCCCCCGGGCCTTCAAACCCCGGCGCGCAGGGCGCGGCGGCGGTTGGGCAAACCCCGGCGCGCGCCGGGGCGGCCATCAGGGGTGCGAGGCCCCGAGGCCCTCCAGGGCCAGGCTGGCCGTGCCTGCCAGGGCGGTGAGGGGGCGCAGATCGGGGAGACGGCCCTCGGGGCGGGGGCCGGTGTCGGCGTACAGCACCGCCGCCACGCCGCCGGGACCCAGCACCGGCAGGGAGATGGCCTCGGCCGGCGGCCCCCCCGGCAGCGGCGGCAGCAGGGTGTGGCCGTCGGCCCCGGCCAGGCGCTGCATGCGGGCGGACCAGAAGGCCCGGCCGGGGAGGGAGTCCACGTCCAGGCCCAGGGTGGCCACTCCGGCGGCGCCGGCCTCGTCGTCCAGGCCGAAGCGGCCCAGGCCGCGCAGGTGATCCCCCTGGACCTCGTAGAGGATCCCGCGGGCCGCCATCTCCGATGCCAGGCGCATGACCAGAAGCAGCACCGAGGCGCGGTCCGGCGCGTGACGCAGCTCCTCCAGGGCGCCCAGGAGGGCCACGTCCGCCGGGGCCGGAGGCGGGTCGCCAGCGGCCGCATCAGGCTCTCCCTTGCTGTCGGCCTCCTCGCCGGCCACCTCCGACAGGAACCCCTTGAGGGCCCGGTCCAGGTGCTCGGGAGCCGTGCGGCGCAGGTCCGGCTTGAGAACCACCCGCTGCGCCCCCAGGCTGCGGGCCGCCGTGGCCAGCCACGGCGCCTCGCTGTCCGCCAGCGCGACGGTCCCGCGGCCCGGCGCCAGGCCCAGCCGCCGCAGCAGGTCCAGACCGCCCAGGTAGCCACCGTTCTCACCGGGCTGGATGAGATCCACCACCAGCAGGGGAAGCGCCCCCTGGGCCTCCATCTCGCGGTAGGCCGCCTCGGCGGCCAGGAGGTCACGACGGGCCGTCACCTGGAATCCCCGCCGTCCCAGATCGGCCACCAGGGCCCGCAGGTAAAGCTCCTCGTCGTCCACCACCAGGACGGGGGATCCGCTGCTGGCACCTTTTGGAATCACGCTCACCTCGGGGCGCACCTCGGCCGCGACCGCGAGGCGAATCTAGGTTCCGGCCCGGGCCTTTTCAATGCGGCGCCGGATGCCGTCCAGCACGCCGTTGATGAACGGGGCCGACTCCTGGGAGCCGTACTTGCGTGCCACCTCGATGGCCTCGTCGATGACCACCGGCCCCGGCGTCTCCGGCCGCCTGGTCAGCTCGTAGATGGCCGTGCGCAGGACGTTGCGGTCCACGATGGCCATCCGCTCCAGGCGCCAGTGCTCGGCCCCTCCCTCGATGATGGCGTCGATTTCCGCCGCGTGGTTCAGCACGCCCTGGACCAGCTCCTCGGCGAACGCCCGCGTGGCCCGGGGCGCCGGCTGGGCGCTCCAGAAGCGCTCCAGGACCTGGGCGGCGGGATCCCGCGTGATCTCCACCTGGAAGAGAATCTGGAGCGCCAGCTCCCGGGCCCGCCGCCGGGAGCCCATCAGCGGCCCTTGCGCCGCCCTGGCGTCCCTGCCAGCTCCCTGAGCAGGTGTGCCATCTCCACCGCCGACAGGGCCGCGTCCCAGCCGCGGTTGCCGGCCTTGCCGCCGCAGCGCTCCATGGCCTGCTCCTGGTTCTCGGCGGTGACGATGCCGTAGATCACCGGCACCCCATTGCGCCCCGAGGCGCTTTCCAGCCCGCGCGCCACCTGGGCGGCGATCTGCTCGTAGTGGCTCGTGGCCCCCCGGATGAGCACCCCCAGGGCCACCACGGCGTCCACCTGGCCTGCGTCCTGCAGGGCGCGCACGGCCGCCGGGACCTCGAAGGAGCCGGGGACGCGCACCACCAGCAGGTCGTCCTCGCCTGCGCCGTGCCGCCGGAGGCAGTCCAGGGCCCCGTCCAGCAGCCGCCGGCCGAAGACCTCGTTGAAGCGCGGCAGCACCACGGCGAAGCGCAGGCCACTCGCATCCAGGCGTCCCTCCACCGTCCTCACCATGCCCCTTCCTCCTCGGTCATCATTCTACTCCGTGAGGCGTCCCAGCCAGAGACGCCACCACGGGGCCAGGACCGCCTTGATGGCCGCGTCCAGGATCAGGGCCGCCGCCGCCGCCAGGAGCCAGGGGCGCGCCCCTTCCAGCCGGCGGCCCCGGCCGGTGAGGCGGCCCAGGAGCGGCTCGGCCAGCACCACCCCGATGATCACGAAGGCGGCCACCCTCAGGATGCTCCAGGGGTGCCAGCCCATGACCACGGCCAGGGGCGCCCCCTCCGCCGCCAGGATCACCTGCGCCACGTAGTACGCCATGTAGTTCAGGAGCAGGGTGCCGAAGAAGATGGAGACCAGGCTGGCGGTGGCCAGGGACAGGGCCACGAAGACCCCCAGGTGCAGGGCGTGCTGCACCAGGAAGCGGGCCGGATCCGACTCGGCCCCCTGCCCCGTGGCCAGCCAGTGGAGCATCTCATCGGCGTAGGCGGGCCCGTTCCAGACCACCTGCGCGGCACGGTCCGGGAAGCGGTGGCACAGCCAGACGCTGCACACCGCCAGCCCCGCCGCCCACACCTCCATGGCCGCCACCGCCCGGGCGCGCCGCCCTGCGAGCAGGTGGCGCACCATGAGAGGATAGGCCGGGGCCATGGCCAGCAGGGGGAACAGGACCGGACTGCCCGAGGCGAAGCCGGCGGCGGCGGCGGCGGCGGTGGCCGGGAGCAGCCACAGGGCGTCGCCGGCCAGTCCCCTCACCCGGGCTCCCCGATGGGCTCGAAGCGGGTGAGAGCCTGGAACTGGCGGAAGCGCTCCTCCACCTCGGGCCTGGTCAGACGCAGCAGGCGGTCCAGGCTGAAGTCCTCCACGTTGAACGAGGCCATCACCGATCCGCAGATCATGGCCTGGCGCAGGCTGGTGGCGTCCACCCGTCCGGCCCGGGCCAGATAGCCCATCATCCCCCCGGCGAAGCTGTCGCCCGCCCCGGTGGGATCCAGGACGTCCTCCAGTGGGAAGGCCGGTGCGGCGAAGGTGTCCCCCTCGCCGAACAGGGCGACGCCGTACTCGCCCCGCTTCACGATGACCGTCCGGGGGCCCAGGGCGCGGATCCGCCGGGCCGCACGGGGGAGGGACGGCTCATCGGCCAGCATGCGGGCCTCGGCGTCATTGATGACCAGCATGTCGATCTCCGCCAGCGTCCGGCGCAGCTCCTCGCCCTTGCCCTCGATCCAGAAGTTCATGGTATCCGCGGCCACCAGGATAGGGCGGCGCACCTGCCGGCGCACCTTGAGCTGCAGCACGGGGTCGATGTTGGCCAGGAAGAGGAAGCGTGCGTCCTGGCAGCCATCGGGCAGGCGGGGGTCGAAGGTCTCCAGCACGTTGAGATGCGTGGCCAGGGTGCGGGCCTCGTTGAGGTCATGCCCGTACTCGCCCTGCCAGCGGAACGTCTCGCCGGAGGCCCGCACCACGCCGCGGGTGTCGATTCCCCTCTCCTGGAGCATGGCCAGGTGCACGGCGGGGAAGTCCTCTCCCACCACGGCCACCATGCTCACCGGCGCGAAGAAGGAGGCCGCCACCGAGAAGTAGGTGGCCGAGCCCCCCAGGGTCTGCTCGCGACTGCCGAAGGGGGTCTTGACCGAGTCGAAGGCCACGGTGCCGATGACGACCAGGGACATGGGACGCGTCCGTCAGGAAGGGGGCAGGCGATGCCCGATGAGCCGTTGCAGCCGCCGCCGGGTCGCCTGGGAGATCCCCTCGGGGCGGGTCAGGATGGCCGCGGCCAGGGCCTCGCCGCATGCGCAGCTCCGCTCCGGCGGCAGCGAGGCCACCGTCAGCCGGACCAGGTCGCCGGCGTGGGCCGCGTTGTGGCGCAGGTTCTCCAGGATCTCCTCCACGTCCACGGCACCCCCCTCCCGCCAGCAATCGTAGTCGGTCACCAGCGCCAGCGTCACGTAGCAGATCTCCGCTTCCCGGGCCAGACGGGCCTCGGTGAGGTTGGTCATGCCGATGACCGACACACCCCACGATCGGTAGAGGTGGGATTCGGCCCGGGTGGAGAACTGGGGGCCCTCCATGCACAGGTAGGTGCCCGCCGGGTGCACCCGCACCGGGAGGTCCTCGCCCGCCGACGCGCAGGCGGCCCGGAGCTGGGGACAGAACGGGTCCGCCAGGCTGACGTGAGCCACCACCCCCTCGTCGAAGAAGGTGTCGGCCCGGTGGCGGGTCCGATCGATGAACTGGTCGGGCAGCAGGATGTCCCGGGGAGCGATCTCCTCCCGCATGGAGCCCACCGCCGAGGCGGACAGGATGCGGGTCACCCCCAGGGTCTTGAAGCCGTAGATGTTGGCCCGGTAATTGATGCGCGTGGGGGAGAAGGTGTGCAGCGTGCCGTGCCGGGGGAGAAAGGCCACCGTCTGCCCCTGGATGGTTCCGAGCCGGTACGGGGCCGAGGGGGCGCCAAACGGTGTGTCCAGCTCCACCACGCCGGTCTCCTGGAGGCCGGCCATCTC
>JBFGDW010000264.1:0-5063 GCA_041580435.1 Candidatus Polarisedimenticolia bacterium
TCGTGGGCGGCGTCGCCGTCATCAAGGTCGGCGCGGCCACCGAGAGCGAGATGAAGGAGAAGAAGGCCCGGGTGGAGGATGCCATGCACGCCACCAAGGCCGCCGTGGAGGAGGGGATCGTGCCCGGCGGCGGTATCGCCTTCATCCGCGCCATCCCGGCCCTGGAGAGGGTCAAGGAGAAGAACGAGGACGTCCAGACCGGCATCAACATCGTGCGCCGGGCCCTGGAGGAGCCCCTCCGGCAGATCGCCAACAACGCCGGCCACGAGGGCTCGGTCATCGTCAACGAGGCCCGCACCAAGACGGGCAACGATGGCTGGAACGCCGCCGACGAGAAGTGGGTGGACATGGTCAAGGTGGGCATCATCGACCCCACCAAGGTGACCCTGACCGCCCTGCAGAACGCCGCCTCCATCGCGGGTCTCATGCTGACCACCGAGGCCCTGGTCAGCGAGATCCCCGAGGAGGAGAAGCCCGCCAAGGCCGGCGCCGGCATGCCCGGCGGCATGGGGGACATGTACTGACCTCCCGGCCCTGACGGTCGCAAACCACGGCCCCGGTTTCCCGCGAGGGAGCCGGGGCTTTTTTTCAGTCGCCGGACCCCGCCTGGCGCTTCTGCCAGAACCAGCGATCGAAAGTCCGGAACACCGTCACCCGCAGGTCGGCGCTGCCCGAGGGCGCCTCCAGGGAGCTGTCCACGCCGCTGGACAGCCGCACCCGGATGAAGGTGTTGAACGGCCCTGAGAAGTTCACTGCCGCACCGGCGCCGGTGGCGTGCTCCAGGCGCGGGCCGAAGTCTTCCTCGTTCCGGAAGCGGCCGTGGGAAGCGAACAGGTCCAGGCGGGCCTGCCGTCCCAGATTCAGTGAGTACCCCAGGTCGAGCACGCCGCCGCGGTCGAAGCGGATGCCCGAACCGTTGTAGCCGTGGACGCTGGCGGCGCCGAAGTCCCCCAGCCCGAACCGGGAAAACCGGTCCAGGCTGTTGCCATCGAAGAAGGAGAAGCGCAGGCCCAGCTTGTCGAACTCCCGCAGGTAGAACGTCTTGTTGAGGATGAAGGACGAGCGCACGAAGCGCCGGTCGCCGGGATCGAAGTCCGACCCGTCCGGCTTGCCCCAGGGGCGCCAGCCGCTGCGGGTCGCCCCCTGGACCCCCCATTCCAGGCGCCACCCCGCCTGGTTGTAGACCCAGCGCAGGGTCAGGGCGGACTGGAGCGTGTCCGGGGGCAGGACGAAGTCGCTGGCCGTCCCGTCGTCGCGGCCGAAGGAGAAGTAGTCCAGGTCCGCCTGGGCCTCCACCTTGTGGAAGGTCCCCAGGGGATAGCCCAGGATCCCCAGCAGCGTCTGATCGCTCTCCTCCAGGCGCTCGGCCCGGATCTCGGCGTCCACGTCGCCCACGAGGGCAAGGCGCTTGTTCCGGGAGCGGAGCGGGTTCACCCGGGCTTCCAGGGCCAGGATGGCCTTGCTCCCGCCCAGCCGGGGGTCGGACCAGAAGACGTTTACCAGGGGGCCGGCCCAGGCCACGTCCAGCTGGGTGCCGGTCCCCCGGAAGTTGAAGTTGAAGTAGTTGACCCCCGCGAACGGGATGCTCGGGCTCCCCTCGTCGTCGATGGAGAAGCCGCCCACCAGGAGCCGGCTCACGCCGCTCCCCACCGGCCCCCTCTCCCGCGTCGTCCAGCTCCCGTCGGGGCCGCGCACCTTGTCCAGGCGGCGGTAGCCAGACTCGGTCTCCTCCAGCACCTGGTTACCCGAGGCCAGCGCCTCCTCCCGCCGGCTGCCGTAGTCATCCAGGTTCACCTCGAAGCCGGTGTAGGTCAGCTCCCGCTCCAGCACCACGTTGCGCCCCAGGGCGCTGAACACCATCTGGCCCTCCAGGCCGGTCATGAGCCACCACTCCCGCCCATCCACGGTGACTGGAGAGAAAGTCTGCTGCAGCTTGTTGCTGATGACCGGCAGCTCCACCGCGAGCTGCACCGCCTCCATGCGCAGCTTGGCGAACTGGGCCGCGTCGATCCAGACCCGGCCACGGTAGGCGCCGCCCAGGGCCGCCGAGGGCTCGAAGCGGACCACGTAGGCCCGCCGCCCGTCCAGCTCCTCCTCCCCTTCCAGCATGTAGAGGTAGCGGCGATCCAGGCGCAGATCCAGCGGCACCTCGGTGACCTTCTCGGGCAGGACGAACGGGAGATCCGGCGGCTTCTGCCCGCGCCAGAGGGCGCCGTTGATGTAGATCTCCCGCTCTTCGTAGAGGCTGCTGGCGCCGTCATAGAGGTACCGGTTGAGGGTGGTCACGTCGAAGGTCTCGTTGAAGTTGGCCAGGCTGAAGTGGTAGTCGATGCGCGCGTCGGCGGCCAGGTTGCGCAGGCCGCGGTCCTGCCGGGCCTGGAACTGCTGGTGGCGGGCGATGATCTCCTCCACCGAGAGGCCGCGCTGCCCCCTCACCTCCGCCTCCACCGTGGCCGCCGGCGACCCACCGAAGAGCCCCAGCCGGACCAGGGCCGGCACCGTGGTGGGCTGGAGCGTCACCTGGCTCACCCGGCCCCGCAGGTCCCCCTCTCCCTCGCCGGTCCAGTGGGCCGTCCCACCGGGCCACTCCTCCCCGCTGCGGGGGTCCACCAGCCAGGCCATCCCCACCCGCGGCCCACGCACGTGCAGGGTGACGGGACCTTCCGCCGCCGCGCCGAAGAGGATGGCGTAGCGCCCGCCCGCCTCTGCGGCGTCCAGCTCCAGGACGTCGTCAGGCGGCAGCGCCGCCCCGCCCTCCCCATGCGCCTCGATGCGCACGAAATCCACCGGCACCACCGCCGCCTGGGGTGAGAGGATCCGGCGCCACGCCGCCAGATCCGCACCGGAGACGCCCGCCTCCGGGGCCGGCAGGATCAGACCCACCGCCCGGCTGAAGGCCCGCCCCGCCTCGTGGAGGTACATCTCCTCGCCGGCGCCCGCCCCGTCCACCCAGAAGCGCTGGGCCGGCAGGAGGCGCCGTCCCGCAGGCAGCACCAGACGCCAGTCAGCGGCGCCATCCAGGGTCACCGCGTCCACATAGGGTGCGACGTCAAGCTCCGCCAGGGCGGCCACGTCGGCCACGGACGACAGCGCCCCGGTGGCCACCACGGCCAGGGGGTCCACGGCACGCACCACCACCGAGGCCCGCTTGAGAAGGTAGGCGTACAGCTGAGGCCGGGCTCGCTCCAGCGGACGTCCCAGGATCTCCACCCGCAGCGGCCGCTCGGGCCAGGCCGACAGGAAGCGGTCCAGGCTCCGGAGCCAGGCCTCCACGTCGAAATCAGGCACCGCCGGCAGGCCCTCGCCCACCGCCCTCGGGGCCTCCAGCACCAGGATCGCCTCCAGGGCGCGCTCCCTGAGCAGAGCCCCGGCCGCCGTGGCACGCTCCGGCAGGGCCATGGCCTCCACCGGGACCGTTACCCGCACGTAGAGCGGCGCCTCAGCCGACGGGGAGCGCCAGTCCTGGGGAAGGGCCGGCTCCGCCGCGGTGAGCCAGTCGCCAGGAAGGGTGAGCCCCAGCCCATTGGCAGGAAGACGCGGGCCTGCCCCGGGCGCCGCCGCCAGGGGCAGACCGCTCCCCAAGGACGAGGCGACCACAGCCAGCACGGCGGCAGAGAGGAGCCTTGCGGCGGGACACATGACCAGTGGGTCCAAGTTAAGGCGGCGCCCACCGCGGCGCAACGCGGGGCCCGTCCGGGGCCCGCGCCCCTCCGCAACTCCCAGGCGCGGCGGGAGTATAGCTCCGGCCGGCGGCCCACCTTGAACCGGCCCCCCCGACCCGTCACAATGCCCCCTTCATGCTCCACGAGCCCTTCGACGAGTGCGACGAGGTCGCGGCCCAGGACGGCGACAGCACCATCGGCCCGGCCCAGGACGGCGAGGCGCCCCCGCCTGGCAGCGGCCGCGGGCGCCCGCCGGCCTCGTGACCCGAAAGGAGTGACCCATGCGACGGATGATCCTCACCGCGGCCCTGGCGGGCTGTCTCGCCGCCGGCGCCTCCCTGGCCGCCGACGAGCTGGCCCTGGGCGCCACCGGCCCCGACTTCAACCTCAAGGGGACGGACGGTCAGATGCACTCCCTGGACGGCGTGGCCGGCGAGAAGGGGACGGCCGTGATCTTCACCTGCAACACCTGCCCCTACTCCCAGGCCTACGAGGAGCGGCTCATCACCCTGGCCCGGGACTACCAGGACCGGGGGATCGGGTTCGTGGCCATCAACGCCAACGATCCGGGCGTGGCCCCCGGGGACAGCTTCGAGGAGATGGTAAAGCTGGCCGAGGCGCGGGCCTACCCCTTCCCCTACCTGGTGGACACCACCCAGGAGGCGGCCCGGGCCTACGGTGCCAGGGTGACCCCCCACGTCTTCCTGCTGGACGCGAGCGGAGCGCTGGTCTACCGGGGCCGCGTGGACAGCTCGGTTCGCCCCGAGGACGTCAAGGAGCGGGAGTTCGCCGACGCGCTGGATGCGGTGGCCTCGGGCCAGGCCGTCCCGGTGGCCGCCACCAAGGCGTTTGGCTGCAGCATCAAGTGGTCGCGGGACTGAGGCCCTGAGGGGGGCACCAGGCGCGGATCCCTCCACAGCGCCCAGTCATAGGTCGGATCCGTCCCCGGTCCCACGTCGGTGGCCAGCCGCAGATCGATGACCTCGCCAGACCACGGGCTCAGATCCACCTGGACCGGGTGCCAGCGCCGGTCCTCGGGCCGGACGCGGGGATCCAGCCGGTGCCGGAGGAGCTCCCGCCGGCGGCCGTTGTCGACACTGACGGTGAAGCCGGCCCCGTCGCCGCTCCGGAGCCAGGACTCCGGGCGCATCCCCACGGCGGTGACCAGAACCGCAGGGCCCGACAGCTCCAGGCGCCAGGTGACGGTGGCCGGTGGGTGCATGAAGAGAGCCGGCGCCGGGCCGTCGCCCAGGTCCTCGGTCCGGCCCCCGAAAGCCGGGTTGTTCAGGTTGACCAGCGGCGGCTTCCATGCGGCGGCCTCCAGGCGCTCCAGGAGCCGGATCTCGGCGCCGCCCACCTGTACCGCCGGGCTGGCCGGAGCGGTCCGGCAGGCGGCCGGCA
>JBFGDW010000265.1:0-5019 GCA_041580435.1 Candidatus Polarisedimenticolia bacterium
CAGCTGCGCCCACAGGACGGTGATCCAGACCGGGCACAGCCACGCCACGCCCCCGCCGGCGGGAAAGGCCAGCAGTCCGGCCGCCTGCTGGGCGGAGTCCACCGCCGTCCCCAGCGCGGCGACCGCCAGCACCAGCCGGATCTCGTCGCTCCGGCAGCGGGCCAGGCCCAGGTGCAGGGCGACCAGGACCATGGCCACCCCGGCCCCGGCCAGCGGCGCGCCCCGGGCCGCGCCCACGACGCAGGCGAGCCACCCGGCCTGGTAGAGGGCGTAGTTAAGCGGCGCGGGGCCCACGCAGCCGCCGGCGCCGCTGCGCCAGGACGCGCCCGGGCACCGGCTGGCGTCCCACGGCGTGGGCGCCCGGGTTCACCAGGATGGCGAAGGGGAGCATCCGAGCCGCGGCTGGGACAGGTCCAGTCATGATGGGCCAGTATAATCACCCCATGCGCCAGTCCCAGTTCCTGGAGGTGCTGGACCGCGACGAGGCACAGCGGCGCTTTCACGCCGCCCTGCACCTCGTCCCCCTGGGCACCGAGGAGATGCCGCTGGGCGGCGCCCTGGGGCGGGTTCTGGCGGCGGACGTGCGCGCACGCCTGGACGTGCCCGGCTTCACCCGCTCCAACGTGGACGGCTTCGCCGTGCGCGCCACCGACACCTTCGGCGCCGCCGAGGAGCAGCCCCGGACGCTGACCCTCACCGGCGAGGTGATCGCCACCGGCGTGGAGCCGCGCCGCGCCGTGGGGCAAGGGGAGGCCTCGGTCATCGCCACCGGCGGCGTCCTCCCCCGCGGCGCCGACGCGGTGATCATGGTGGAGCACACCGATCCAGGGGATCACGGCCGTGCCCTGGCCGTGCGCCGCGCCGTCGCACCCGGGGCGCACCTCACCCACGCCGGCTCGGACATTGCCCGGGGCGAGACGGTGCTCTCGGGAGGCACCCGCCTGACGGCGCGGGAGACCGGCGTGCTGGCCGCCCTGGGTGAGGCCTCGGTGCGCGTCTTCCTGCGGCCGCGGGTGGCCATCCTCTCCACCGGCGACGAGATCGTCCCGCCGGGCCGGCCCCTGCCCCCAGGCTCCATCCACGACGCCAACGCCACGCTGCTGGCCGACGCCGTGCGCGAGGCGGGAGGGACGCCGGTGCGGCTGGGGATCGTCCCCGACGAGGAGAACGCGGTGGCCGATGCCCTGAGCACCGCCCTGGAGCGGGCCGACATGGTCCTGCTGTCGGGGGGCACCTCCAAGGGAGCCGGCGACGTCAATGCCCGCGCCGTGGCCCGCTGCGGGCCGCCCGGGATCCTGGCCCACGGCGTGGCGCTGAAGCCGGGCAAACCGGTCTGCCTGGCCGCCTGCGGCACCACACCGGTGATCGTGCTGCCGGGCTTCCCCACCTCGGCGCTCTTCACCTTTCACGAGTTCGCTGCGCCGGTGCTGGCCGTTCTGGCCGGCCGCCCGCGGGAGCGCGCCGGACACTGCCGCGCCGTGCTGCCGGCCCGCCACAACTCGGAGATCGGGCGCACCGAGTACGTGCTGGTGGGGCTCACGCCCCGGGACGGCGACGTTCCGCCGGTGGCCGTGCCCCTGGGGAAGGGGTCGGGCTCGGTGACCGCCTTCGGCGCCGCCGACGGCTTCATCGCCATCCCGCGCCTGACCGAGTACCTGGAGGCGGGGGCCGAGGTGGAGGTGACCCTGCTGGGCCGGGACCTGGCCGTGCCGGATCTGGTGGTCCAGGGAAGCCACTGCCTGGGCCTCGACATCCTCCTGGGCGCGCTGCGCGCCCGGGGCCTCTCCTGCCGTTCCCTGGCGGTGGGGAGCACCGCCGGTCTGGCTGCCGTGGCCGCAGGCCATGCCGATCTGGCCGGCATCCATCTCCTGGATCCGGAAACCGGCACCTACAACCGGCCCTTGCTGCCGCCGGGCGTGGAGCTGCTGGAGGGTTACGGCCGCATGCAGGGGGTCGTCTTCCGCAAGGATGACCCACGATTCGACGGCCGCACGAGCGATTTCAAGGCCGTACCCCGTCTGCTGGCGGAGCATCCCGGCGCGGTCCTGATCAACCGCAACCGCGGCTCGGGCACGCGCGCCCTGCTGGACCGGCTGCTGGCCGGGGCGCGCCCCGAGGGCCACAGCATGGAGGCGCGCTCCCACCACGCCGTGGCGGCGGCGGTGGCCCAGGGTCGCGCCGACTGGGGGGTGGCCATCGCCACCGTGGCGCGGCTGCACGATCTGGGCTTCCTCCCCCTGGAGGAGGAGCGGTTCGACTTCGCCGTGGCGCCCGGCCGGGGGGGCCGGCCCGCCGTCCGGGCCTTCGCCGCCCTGCTTGCGGAACCGGAGATCCGTGCCCGCCTGGCCCAGGCGGGATTCTCGGTCTGAGGCAAGGATCAGGCGGGCCCGCATCCCGTCCCCGCCGGCGAGGATGTAGAATCACCACCGGCCCCGCGGGATTGCCAAACGCTCGCCCGGCGCGGGGAGGAGGGACCATGGAGAAGGCGACGTTCGGGGCAGGCTGCTTCTGGGGGGTGGAGGCGGTCTTCCGCCAGGTGGAGGGAGTGCGGGCCACCGCGGTGGGGTACGCGGGCGGCACCGCCGAGAACCCCACCTACAAGCAGGTGTGCACCGGCACCACCGGCCACGCCGAGGTGGTGCAGGTGGAGTTCGACCCCGGGAAGGTCTCCTATGATCGCCTGCTGGACGTCTTCTGGGCCAACCACGATCCCACCACCCTCAACCGCCAGGGCCCTGACGTGGGCACCCAGTACCGCTCGGCGATCTTCACCCACTCGCCGGAGCAGGAGCAGGCGGCCCGGGCCTCCCTGGAGCGGGAGCAGGCCTCCGGCCGCTACCGCCGGCCCATCGTGACGGCCATCGAGCCGGCCGGCCCGTTCTGGCGCGCCGAGGACTACCACCAGCAGTACCTGGAGAAGCGCGGCCTGGCCTCCTGCAAGATCTGAGCGTTGAGCCCGCCAGCTCCCAGCGGCTCGACGGACGCCTGGCGCGGCGAGGGCGGCCGCGGCAAGGGGGCCAACCTGTTCTGGCTGGCGTTCTCGGTGCTGCTGGCCAAGTCCCTCTGGTTCTCTGGCTCCGCCGTCATCCCCCAGCTCACCGCCGAGTGGGGCCTCACCCACGCCCAGCAGTCGTGGATGACCATGGCCGTGCAGATCGGCTTTGTGCTCGGCGCGCTGGCCAGCGCCGCCCTGAACCTGCCCGACCGCATCCCGCCGGAGAAGCTTCTGGCCGGCAGCGCCCTGGCCGCCGCCGCCGCCAATCTGCTCATCGTGCTGCTGCGTCGCGACATCGAGATGGCGCTGGCGCTGCGCTGCCTGACCGGCGTCTTCCTGGCCGGCGTCTATCCCCCCGGCATGAAGCTGGTGGCCACCTGGTGCAGGGCGGATCGCGGCCTGGGGATCGGGCTGCTGGTGGGCGCCCTCACCTTCGGGTCGGCGCTGCCCCACCTGCTCAACGCCGCCACCGGTGCCGGGGGGATGCCCTGGTGGCGCGGCGTCATGGCCGGCACCTCGGTGCTGGCCGCCCTGGGCGGGTGGGTGGCCTGGAAACGCGTCGAGAGCGGGCCGTACCTGCGCGAGCTGGCGCCGTTTGACTGGCGCTTTGCCGGGCGCGCCCTGTCGGACCGCCCCACGCGGCTGGCCAACATGGGCTACCTGGGACACATGTGGGAGCTGTACGCCATGTGGGCGTGGGTGCCCATTTTCCTGCTGCTGGCCTACGAGAACGCCGGCTGGAGCCTGCGCGCCGCCCGCCTGGCCGGCTTCGGGACCATCGCCGTGGGGGCCGCGGGCGCCATCCTGGCCGGGCTGGCCGCCGACCGGCTGGGGCGCACCCTGGTGGCCAGCGCGAGCCTGGCCGTGTCGGGCGCCTGCTGCCTGCTGGCGGGCCTGCTGTTCGCCAGCCCGGGCCCGCTCACCCTGCTCTGCCTGGTGTGGGGCTTCGCCGTGGTGGCCGACAGCGCCCAGTTCAGCGCCGCCGTCAGCGAGCTGACCGATCCTCGCTACGTGGGAACGGCGCTCACCATCCAGACCTGCCTGGGCTTCCTGCTCACCCTCTTCAGCATCCGGCTCATCCCGGTGCTGGAGGCCTACGTGGGCCAGGCCCAGGTGTTCCTGGTGCTGGCCCTCGGCCCGGCGGTGGGCCTGTGGAGCATGCTCACCCTGCGCGGCCTGCCCGAGGCGGAGAAGATGGCCTCCGGCAACCGCTAGGCCGCAGCGGCACGCAGCCGCGCCGGATCCAGATCCCGGGCCAGATCGGGCTCCACCGGGCCGGTGCCCAGCAGGCCGGCGGCGATGCGGCCGATCTCGAAGGCGCAGACCATCCCGTGCCCGCCCAGCCCGGCCACCCAGAAAAGCCCCTCCACGTCCGGGTCCGGCCCGATGGCGAAGCGGCCGTCCCGGGTGAGTGTGCGCATCCCGCACCAGAAGTGCGCGACCGTCAGGTCAGCGAGGGAGGGGAGCAGCCGCGCCATCCGGCCAGCGATCACCTCGCAGACGCGCCCGTCCACCGGACAGGCGTCCGGCGTCACATCCTCCTGATCGCAGGCGCACGCCAGCAGGCCGCCGCTCTCTGGCCGGCAGTAGAACTCCTCGCCCAGCGCCCAGACCACGGGCCAGCGCCGGTGGATCCTGCGGTCCGGCGCCGTCACCAGCAGGTGGCGCCGGGTGGGGCGGAAGCGCACCCGGGATCCCGCCGCCGCGCCGAGGCCGTCCGCCCAGCCGCCGGCGGCGATGACCGTGGTCCGCGCCTCGATGCACATCCCGTCCGCCAGGCGGGCGCCGCAGACGCGACCTCCCTCCACCCGGAGCTCGGCCACACCGGCCCGCGTCCGGATGTCGGCACCGGCGCGCCGTGCCCCGCGCGCGAACCCTTCCACCATGGCGGCGATGTCCAGCCGGCCCTCGCCGGCATCGAAGAAGCCCGCCGCCACCGGACCGGCATAGTGCGGCGCCAGGCGCGCGGCCTCCTGAGGGGAGACCTCCCTGGTGTCCCCGGGCGAGCCGGCCGATTCCACCCA
>JBFGDW010000266.1:0-4994 GCA_041580435.1 Candidatus Polarisedimenticolia bacterium
ACCCCGGGTGGCCCCACGAAGCACAGGATGGGGCCGCGCATGCGCGGGTTGAGCTTGCGCACGGCCAAGAACTCCAGGATGCGTTCCTTGATCTTGTCCAGCCCGTGATGGTCCTCGTCCAGGATGCGCTGGGCGGCGGCGATGTCCAGGTTGTCCCGGGTGGTCTTGCTCCACGGGATCTCCACCAGCCAGTCCAGATAGGACCGCACCATGGCGGTCTCGCCGCTCTCGGGGTGCATCCGCTCCAGCTTCTGGATCTGGGTGTTGACCTCCTTCATGACCTCCTCGGGGAGGCCCGCCTCCTTGGCCTTCTTCCGGATGGCCGCCAGCTCCTCGGCCAGCTCGTTCCCCTCTCCCAGCTCCACCTGGATGGCCTTCATCTGCTGGCGCAGGAAGAACTCGCGCTGGGAGCGGTCCATCTCCTCCCGGGCCACGGTGTTGATCTCCTGCTGCATGGTCAGGAGCTGGAGCTCCCGGCTCAGGAGGGCGTTCACCCGGGTCAGGCGCTCCACCGGGTCCAGGAGCTGGAGGATCTCCTGGGCGTCCTTCACCTCCAGGTCCAGGTTGGAGGCGGCCAGGTCCGCCAGCCGACCTGGATCCTCCAGGTTGTTGGCGATGACCATGACCTCGGACGAGATGGACTTGCCCATGTCCGAGGCGTTCTCCAGCGCCTTCTTCACCGAGCGCATGAGGGCCTGCTGCTCCAGGGTCACCTTGGCAGGCAGCTTCTCGGTGACGCGTTTGATGGAGGCCGCCAGATAGGGCATTCCCTTCTGGAAGGAGGTGACCTGGGCCCGGGCCACCCCCTGGACCAGGACTCGCACCCGCTCGTCGGGGAGCTTGAGCAGGCGCATGATCACAGCCACGGTCCCCACCGGGTACAGGTCGGTGGCCTCGGGGTCGTCCACCGCCGGATCCTTCTGGGACAGGAGGAGGATCATGCGGTTGCCTGACAGGGCCTGATCCACCGCGTTGATGGACAGGTCCCGGGAGATGGACAGGGGCACGATGATGAACGGGTAGACCACCAGGTCGCGCAGGGGCAGGACAGGCAGCTTGCGGGGGATCTTGAGCTGATCGGCGCCAGCTTCGCTCTTGTCGTCGGTCACGGTGTCACTCCGTCGTCACGGGGATCTCGATGGGCTGGCCGCGGCGGTTGCTCACGCGGGGGAAGGAGACGGTGAGCAGGCCCTCCTTGAGGATGGCCCGGGCCTGGTGGGTGTTCACCGGCACGGGCAGGTGGACGGTGCGCGCGAACGCGCCGTGGCCGCGCTCCAGGCAGTGGTAGCGGGCGCTGCGCACGGAGGCGGTGCGGGGTTTCTCGCCCCGGATGGTCATCTGGCCCGATCCCACCGCCAGGGTGAGGCGGCGCGGGTCCACGCCAGGCAACTCCACGCTCACCGTGAGCTGCTCCGGCGCCTCCAGGATGTCCACGCTGGGCACCCAGCCCGAGGCCGCCTTCAGGGAGTCCTCGGGCGACACCTCCAGCAGGGACTCGAAGATCTTGTTGATCTCGTTGTGCAGGCGGGCCATCTCCACCAGGGGCCCGAACACCTTGACCACGGCTCCTCCGACCGGGGGCTCAGGATCCCCCGTCCTTGTCCCGCTCCAGGAGCCCCTTCAGCTCCTGCATGAACTCGTTGGCGTCCTCGAAGCGCCGGTACACCGACGCGAAGCGCACGTACGCCACCTGGTCTAGCTCCCGCAGCCCGCTCATGACCGTCTCACCGATGCGGGCCGTCTCCAGCTCCCGCTCGGGAGAGTCGTGGAGCATGGCCACCACCCGGTCCACGATCTCCTCCAGATCGGCCATGCCGATGGAGCGCTTCTCCGCGGCCTTGAGCAGCCCCGACAGCAGCTTGCCGCCGTCGAACACCTCCCTCTTGCCGTCCCGCTTGATGACCATGAACGGGATGTCCTCGATGCGCTCGTAGGAGGTGAAGCGCTTGCGGCAGCTCAGGCACTCCCGGCGCCGCCGGATGGTGTCGCCCCCCTTCGCCTCCCGGGAGTCCACCACCCGGTCCTTCACCTCGCCGCAGAACGGGCACCTCACGGCCGCCCCCGCGCCGGGCCGGGTTCCCCCGCGCCGGCCGCGCCCCCCAGGAGCTGACCCAGGGAGGCCCCCTCTCGCGCCAGCACCCAGCCCCCCAGGAGCATGGGCGGCAGCACCGAGATCACGTGCAGCACCAGCACGGCGGCCACCGCTGCGCCAGGAGCCACCCCCAGCACCCCCTCCAGGCAGAACCGCCCCATGGCGTGGTAGCCCCCCACCCCCGCCGGCGTGGGGAGCGCGATGCCCAGGGCCAGGAAGTTCTGCAGCACGAAGCTGGCGATGAACGGCAGGTCGATCCGGAAGGCCATGAGGCCGCACCAGGCCTGGGCCGACAGCACCAGCCAGATGGCCAGGGATCCCGCCACCGCCCCCAGCAGGGGCCGCGGCCCGTGCAGCACCGCCAGCCCCTCCAGCAGGCCGCGGACGACCCCCCGTCCCCTGGCGGCCCAGCCCGCGCCGCCCGCCGGCTCCGGGATGCGATCCCGGAAGCGGGCCATGAGCCAGAGAACCGGCAGCAGGGCCAGCACCAGCCCCCCGGCCACGAGCCCCGCGCGCCGCACCGCGACCGCGTGCTCCAGGGCCAGGGCGCCGGGGCCGCTGGCCGGCGCCAGGAGCAGGAAGGCGGCCAGCAGGAGCGCCAGGGTGCCCATGTCCAGGATCCGGTCCAGGCCCACCGTCACCAGGGTGCCGGCGAAGGGAAGCTTCTCCCTCCGCGCCACGTAGGCCGGCCGGACCACCTCTCCCAACCGGCCTGGCGCCACGAAGGAGACCGCGTACCCGGCCAGGATCCCCTCCACCAGGGGCCGCAGCGGCACGCGGGGACGCAGCGGCGCCAGGAGCATCCGCCAGCGCCAGGCCCGCACCAGGTGATGCAGGAGCGAGAGCGCCAGCGAGGCGGCCAGCCACCACGGGCTGGCTGCGCCCACGGCGCGCCACACCTGCCCCACGTCGATCCCCCGCAGGAAGAGCCACAGGAGCACGGCCGCCACCCCCAGGCCCGCCGCCACTCTCAAGGCTCGTCCCACGCGCCCTCCGTCCCGCCGCCCCTCCCCCTGAAGCAGCGCCGCCGGGAGGGGTCATCATAGGGGTTGGCCCGGGAGGGGGCAAGGCAGCCCGGTGCGGCTCGTGCCCCGTCACGCGCCCCTCTCCGCCCACTGGGCCAGGATCCCGGCGGCGGCGCTCGTCCCCAGCCGGCCGGCCCCGGCCCGCACCAGCGCCTCGGCCGTCTCCAGGGTGCGGATGCCGCCGGCCGCCTTGATCCCCACGTCGGGGCCCACCACATCCCGCAGCCGCGCCACCTGCACCGGGCTCACCGGTCCACCGTGCACGCCCGTGCCGGTCTTGACGAAGGCTGGGCGCAGCCGACGCGCGGCCTTGCCCAGGCGACGCCACGAGGCGGCCGGCAGCCAGTCCAGCTCCACGATGAACTTGTGCGCCGCATCCGGTGTGCGCGCCATGATCTCCCCCATCTCCCGCTCCAGGGCCGCCACGTCTCCCTGGCGCACGGCGGCCAGGTCCAGGACCACGTCCAGCTCGGTGGCACCCAGGCGCAGCGCCTCCAGCGCCTCGAAGCACTTCGCCGGCAGGGTCGTGGAACCCCACGGGAAGGCGACCACCGCCGCCATCAGCGTGCCACTCTTGCCCAGTGGACGCGCCGCCGCCGCCAGCCGGGCCGGCGCCACGCACACCGCCGCGCAGCCGGCCGCAGCGGCGTGCCGCGCCATCTCCCGCACGTCGGCGTCGGTGGCGTCGGGGCGCAGCAGGGTGGCGTCGAGCCGCGCAGCCAGATCCCCTGAGCTTGGAAACAGGCTCTGGCCCCCGGGCCCCATCCCGGCTCAGGGCGTGGGCGCGGGACGGCCCTGGTCGCTGAGGGTCTGCATGACCTGGCTCAGATCACGGCTGGCGTCGGTCATGCGTCGCACCGCCTCGCGGCTGCCGGCATGGGCCTGCTGGAACGCCTCCAGGGCACCGGCGATCCGGTCAGTCTCGCTGTCCTGGCGCATGGTGGCCTGGTGGATGGAGGCCACGCTGTCGGTGACCGAGCGGATGGCCTCGGTGATGAGGCTTCCGCCCTTGGCCTGCTCCAGGGTGGCGCGGCGGACCTGGTCGGTGAGCTCCCGCATGCGCGCCACCGTGGCCATGATGGACTCGGAGCGCGCCGTCTGCTCGGCGGTAATGGCTGACAGCTGGGTCACCATCTCCTTGACCCGTCCCACCGCCTCCACCACGATCTGCGTCCCCTGCACCTGTTCCTGGGTGGTCTGGGCGATCTCGCCGGCCATGCGGGAGGACTCCCGGGCCGAGTCCAGGATCTTGGTGAGGGCCTCCCCGGCCCGCTCGGCCAGGGACGATCCCTCCTCCACCTGGCGCGAGCCGTCCTGCATGCGCTGCCGGGCCCGGCCCGCCTCCTGCTGGAAGAACTCGATGAGGGAGCCGATCTCCCGGGTGGAGCTGGCGGTGCGCTCGGCCAGCCCCCGGATCTCGTCAGCCACCACCGCGAACCCCTTGCCGTGCTCTCCCGCCTGGGCGGCGATGATGGCGGCATTGAGGGCCAGGAGGTTGGTCTGCTCCGCCACCTCGTCGATGACGTTGAGGATGCCGCCGATCTCCTGGCTGCGGCGGCCGAGCTGGGCGATGGCCTCGCCGGCCTCCCCCACCGAGCCCCGGATGCGGCTCATCCCCTCGATGGTGAGCTGCACCGCCTTCATCCCCTCTTCGGCGTTGGAGGCCACCCGGTCCGAGAGCTGGTTGCTGTCGGCGGTGCGGCTCTCCACCTGGCGGATGGCGGCCGTCACCTGCTCCATGGTCCCCGAGGTCTCCGCCACAAATCTCTGGAGCCGCTCCACGTTGGTGTCCACCCCCTTGATGGTGTTCACCAGGGACGTGGTGGAGGCGGCCGTCTCGTTGACCTGCTCCGACACCCCCTCGATGTGGCGGGCGA
>JBFGDW010000267.1:0-4975 GCA_041580435.1 Candidatus Polarisedimenticolia bacterium
CCGGCGAGCGGCTGCCGTTCAGGGGCGGCCGCCTCCATTACGCCACCGGCGGGGTGAGCCTCCCGCTGGGAAAGAACAGGGGGAGCCTGTCCCTCCTGGCCCAGCGCCTGGTGGAGAGGGACGTGCGGGGCGATCAGCTCCTGGCCCCCTGGAACCTCATGGTGGGGTACAGCTTCTCCTGGGGGGAGCACACCCACGACGGCCCGGGGCACGACGACCACCACGGCGAGCACGGCGGCGCGCCCTAGTCGCCTCCTCTGCCGCCCCCGGCCCCCTCGAGAGGCAGGCGGATGGTGAAGGTGCTCCCCTGGCCGGGCGCGCTGCGCACCGCGACGGCGCCGCCATGGGCCCGGGCCACGTGCTTGACGATGGACAGGCCCAGGCCGGTGCCACCCACCTCCCGGGACCGCCCACGATCGACGCGGTAGAAGCGCTCGAAGATCCGCTCCTGGTGCTGCAGCTCGATACCGGGGCCCGTGTCCTGCACCTCCAGGGTGACGCCACCTCCGTCCCGTCCCGCGCGCACCGTGACCCGCCCGCCCGACGGCGTGTACTTGAGGGCGTTGTCCAGAAGGTTGGCGGCGAGCTGGCGCAGCGCCTCGGGATCCCCGTACACACTCAGTGGCGCATCCCCCGTGGCCACCTCCAGGCTCAGGCCCCGCCGCTCGGCCTCGGGACGCAGGCTGGCGGCCAGCGTCTCCACCAGTCCACCCAGCTCCACCGGCTCGCGCCGTAGCGGCTGCTCGCTGGACTCCAGGCGCGAGAGGCTGAGGAGGTCCTGGACCATGGCCGACAGGCGCGCCGCCTGATCCCGGATTCGCTCCATGAAGCGCTGCCGGGTGTCGCGCTCCATCTCCGGGTCATCCAGCAGCGTTTCCACCATGGCGCCGATGGCGGTGAGCGGGGTCTTGAGCTCGTGGGAAACGTTGGCCACGAAGTCGCGGCGCACGTCCTCCAGCCGGCGCAGCTCGGTGATGTCGTGGAGCACCGCCACGGCACCGGTGGAGAGATCCCCCTCTCCCTTGAGGGGCGCCGCGTGGAGGCGGACCACCTGCTCGGGGGAGGTGCCGGGCAACCGGATCTCGCGGCTCACCTCCTCCCCCTGGTGCAGCGCCGCGGCCAGGGCCTCGCTCACCTCCCGCACGCGGGTGATCTCCCGCACCCTGCGCCCGGTGGCTCCCTGGCGTCGCGCCCGCAGGATCACGGCGGCGGCCTCGTTGAGGTGCACGATCCGCTCGGCCACGTCCACTGCCACCACCCCCTCGGCCATGCCGGCCAGGATGGCCAGGACCTGGTTGCGATCGCGCTGGATGGTCTGCATCTGGGAGCGGGCGCCGTCGGCCATCCGGTTGAGCACCCGGGCGAGCTGACCGACCTCGTCGTCGGCCTCCACCGGCACCCGCCGGACGCTATCGCCGGCGGCCATGGCCTCGGCGGCGGCGGTCACCCGGGCCAGGGGGCCCGACAGCCGCCGCGCCAGCCACAGCCCCAGCAACAGCGCCAGCACCGCCGATGCCAGCCCTCCCAGACCGATGGCCCCGCGCAGGTGCGCCAGCCGGGGATTGACGGGGGACAGGGGCAACGACGTGCGCACGAACCCCACCACCTCGCCACCGCGGGCCACCGGGAGAGCGTGGAAGAGCATGGACCGGCCCAGACTGGTGCTGAAGCGGCGTGCCTCGCCGGCCCCGTGGGCGCGCGCCGCCTGGATCTCCGGCCGGCCAGCATGGTTGTCCATGCGGGCCGGGTCCTGATCCGAGTCGGCCACCACCGTGCCGTCGGCGGCGATGACCGTCAGGCGCGTGGCCAGAGTGCGCCCCAGGGTGCCCAGCCGCGCCTGGAGCTCGGCAGCAGGCTCCTCCCCTTCCAGGGCAGGGCGGGCCAGCTCTCCCAGCAGGGCGGCCCGGGCCCGGAGTGCGGCGCGGAGGTCCTCCTGGGCCGCCGCTTGCAGGCGGTAGGCCAGGATGCCCCCCACGGTCCCCACGGCCACCACGATGAGAAGGGCGTACCCGGCGTACAGCTTCCAGAGGAAGCGTGACCGGAGCATCAGTCTTCCCGGGCGTCGTGGAACCGGTAGCCCACCCCCCGGACCGTCTCGACCCAGTCCCGGTGGGCGCCCAGCTTCTTGCGAATGGCGCGGACGTGGACGTCAACGTTGCGGCTGATGACGGTGGCCTTCTCGCCGATGACCCGGCTCAGGAGCTGATCGCGGGTGAACACGCGCCCCGGATGGGACGCCAGCACGTGGAGCAGCCGGAGCTCGGTGGCGGTGAAGGGCACCACCTCGCCGTCCACCCTCACCTCGTGGCGGCTGGCATCCACCACGATGCCGCCGCGCACGACCCGGTCCCCCTCGGCCGCCTCCTCCCGGCCGTCGGCGCGGCGCAGCACCGCCTTGACCCGGGCCACCAGCTCCCGGGGGCTGAACGGCTTGACGATGTAGTCGTCGGCCCCCACCCCCAGGCCCAGGACCACATCGCTCTCCTCCCCCTTGGCGGTGACCATGATGATGGGGGTGGCGCGGGTAAGGGCGTCTTCCCGCAGGCGGCGGCACACCTCCAGGCCGTCCAGCCCGGGGAGCATGAGGTCCAGAAGCACCAGATCCGGGGCGGCATCGCGGGCCAGGCGCAGGGCCGACTCGCCGTCCCGGGCCGTCGTCACCCGGTACCCCTCCCGCGACAGGTTGTACTGCATCACATCGAGGATGTCCGGCTCGTCCTCGACGACCATGAGATGTGAGGGCTTCACGGGCGGGCTCGCGTCCTTGGGCGGAGTCTACCCCGAAGGGCAGCGGGCGTCGAGGAGTAGTAGGATGAGCGGGTCCCGGTCCACAGGAGGTGCACATGAAGCCATCCCGCCTCGCCCTCGCGTCCCTGGCCATGGCCCTGGCTGCGGGACCTGTCCTCGGGCAGCAGACCCGGCCGGCCCCCGACGCTTCCGCCGTCCCGGAGCCCATCCAGATCGGGAAGGAGGCCCCCGGCTTCTCCCTGCCCGATCCCTCGGGAACAGCTCACTCGCCCTCGGAGCTCCGCGGCAAGAAGGACCTGGTCCTGGTCTTCTTCCGCGGCTCGTGGTGACCCTACTGCCGCAAGCAGCTCGGCGAGCTGCAACGGGATCTGAGCACCTTCAAGGAGCAGGGGGTCGAGGTCTGGGTCATCAGCCCCGAGCCGGGCGAGAAGCTGAGCAAGCTGGCGTCGGATCTCGGGCTGTCCATGCTCATGCTGTCCGACGTGGACCTGGCGGTGACGAAGCGGTACGGGGTTCTCAACGAGGAGGCCGGCAACCTCCCCCACCCCACGGCGCTGGTGGTGGACCGGGGCGGCGTGATCCGCTTCGCCCAGGTGGACCGGGATTACCGGATCCGGCCTGAGAACGCCACGCTGCTCGCGGCCATCGCCGCCCTGCGGCCGCGGGCGGCCGGGCCACCGTCCCGGCCGTCGGTGTCGGATCCGGGCACCCTTGTGGTCCTCAACAAGGCCGAGGCCACCGCGTCCCTCATTGACCTGCCCACCGGTGAGGTGGTGGCGACGCTGCCCACCGCCGAGGGACCCCACGAGGTGGCGATCTCAGCCGACGGGAAGACGGCGGTGGTCACCAACTACGGCACGCGCGAGAACCCGGGCTCCTCCCTCACGGTGCTGGACGTGCCCGCCGCCCGGGTGGTTCGCACCATCGATCTTGGGGAGGACCGCAGGCCCCACGGCATCCGCTGGCTTCCCGGCAACAGGGAGGTCGTGGTCACCGTGGAGGACAGCCAGGCCATCCTGACGGTGGACGTGGCCACCGGCCAGGTGACCCGCCGCGTGGAGACTGGCCAGGAGGTCTCCCACATGGTGGTGGTCACGCCTGACGGGAAGAAGGCCTTCGTGGCCAACATCGGCTCCGGCTCAGTGACGGCCATCGACCTCAAGGGACAGCGGCGTCTGGAGAACATCCCCACCGGCGAAGGAGCCGAGGGGATCGCCTTGACCCCCGACGGGAAGGAGGTCTGGGTCACCAACCGGTCCGAGGACACCGTCACGGTTCTGGATGCCCGGACCCTGGATGTCATCGAGGAGGTGCCATCGTCCTCGTTCCCCATCCGCGCCGCGGTGACGCCGGACGGGCGCCACGTGCTGGTGTCCAACGCCCGCTCCGGCGACGTGGCGGTGTTCGACGCCCGCCGCAAGACCGAGGTGCGCCGCATCCCCATGGAGCTGACCGCCGAGGTGACCGAGGGACGGCTGTTCGGGGGCCGCTTCGGTGACAGCTCGGTACCCATCGGCATCCTGATCCATCCCAACGGCCGGCGAGCGTACGTGGCCAACGCCAACGCCGACGTCATCAGCGTGCTCGACCTGGAGGCGTGGACGCCGGTGGGCTACCTGACCGCCGGAAAGGAGCCCGACGGGCTGGGCTACACCTCGCAGCGGGTCCGGGCCGGCGCCGGGCAGGCGGCTCCCGGCACGTGATGCCGCCGCTGCCCCGCTTCCTGCCGGGAGCGTTTCTGGCGACATTGCTGGCAGGCTGCGCGGCCGGGGTCCCGGGGCGATCTCCCGCACCCTCACCCGCCGGCTCCCCGTCGCCGGAGGCAACCGGGCTGGAGCGGCAGCTCATGTCGTCCCTCTCCCCCGCCCGCCTGCGCGCCACCTTGGCCGAGCTGGCCGCGCGGCCGCGGGGGGCGGGGACCGAGGCAGGCCGGGCCGCCGCCGGGAAGCTCGCCGCCAGCTGGGAGGGCGCAGGGCTCGATGCCGGCCTGTGGACGTTCCGGTCCCGCGTACCCAGGCTGGCGTCGGCCCGGCTCATGCTGCAGGCGCCCGGTGACGCAGCCCGGGACATCACTCCAGGCGAGGACCCGCTGGCGGGCATCTGGCCGGCGGAGGCCGGGCCGGTCCCGCCTCCCTTCATCAGCGGCTCGGGCGAGGCGAGCCTGGAAGCGGAGGCGGTGTACGCCTTCATGGGCCGCCCCGAGGACTTCGACCTGCTGGCGGCCCAC
>JBFGDW010000268.1:0-4965 GCA_041580435.1 Candidatus Polarisedimenticolia bacterium
CCTGCCGGCGCTGGAGGGAAGCTGGGAGCTGCGGGCCGAGGCCGGCGTGGACGGCCTGCCGCCGGGCAACGCCCGGCTCCTGGTGGCCCACGGCCGCTATTCACTCCTCTACGAGGCCGACGCCCCGTCGGGCCCGCGAGGCCTGGAGCTGGGGGATGTGCAGGAGGACGGTAGCGGGGTCCTGCTGACGCCGCTGCAGGCCTCCTACCGGGACGGGAGCGGCGCCTGGCGCACCGAGCTGCCGCCGCCCCGCAGGCTGTGGGTGGAGCGCAACGGCCATCGCCTGGTGCTCTCTGACGGCGAGGGGCAGAGACTGGAAGGGGTGGCCACCGGCCGCTAGGGCGTCCTTCTAGCGACGGTAGCGGCGCAGGACCCCGGTCACCACCCCGCTGACCTGGACCCGATCCGCCGGGAACAGCATGGGCTTCATGGCCGGGTTGGCCGGCAGCAGCCGGACCTGGTCGCCCCGGAGCTGGAACGTCTTGAGCGTTGCCTGCTCCCCATCGATGAGAGCCACCACCGTCTCGCCGTTGCGCGCCTTGCGTCGCTTCTCCACGATGACATAGTCGCCGTCGCGGATCCCCTCGTCCATCATGCAGTCGCCCTGCACGCGCAGGGCGTAGGTCTCCCCCCGCCCCAGCAACGACTCGGGGATCTCCAGGGTCTCCGCGTCCTCCACCGCCTCCAGGGGCTGGCCCGCCGCCACGATCCCGGCCAGGGGGATCTCCGCCGCCCGGGGACGCCGCTCCAGCTTCACCGGCTCCAGGGAGCGGTTCTGGTTCCAGCCGCGGCGCAGGTGGCCCCGCTCGATGAGGTTGCTCACGTGCTTGTGGACCGTGGAGACCGAGGAGAGGCCGAACTCCTCGGCAATCTCCTCCAGGCTGGGAGAGTACTGGCGCTCCTTCACGAACTCCGTGACGAAGTCGAGAATCTCCTTCTGGCGCTTGGTCATGGGCATGGGCATCGAGAAGGTAACCTGAAAGTCATCGAAAGTCAAGCGAAACTTGCGCCGGCCCGCGCGCCGCGCTACGTTAGGGGTCCTGCCTCCCTGGACAAATGGCGAAAATCCTGCGAAAGTAGACCCGCCCGGGCGCTCCCGGGGCCGGTGTTATACTCGCGCCAGCCGGCTCCAGCGCGCGCCCCCCACTCCCCGGAGGGAAGGAATGTCAGCCCAGCAGGCCAAGGACAGCACCGACAAGACCAAGGCGGTGGACAGCGCCGTCGCCCAGATCGAGAAGATGTACGGCAAGGGCTCCATCATGCGACTCGGCGAGAGCAACCCGCTGTCCGAGGTGGCCGCCATCTCCACGGGGAGCCTGGCCCTGGACGCGGCCCTGGGCGTGGGCGGCGTCCCCCGGGGGCGGGTCATCGAGATCTACGGCCCCGAGTCGTCGGGGAAGACCACCCTGGCCTACCACATCATCGCCAACGCGCAGAAGAAGGGCGGCACGGCCGCCTTCATCGACGCTGAGCACGCCATCGACCCCGACTACGCCCGCAACCTGGGGGTGCTCGTGGACAGCCTGCTCCTGTCCCAGCCCGACTCGGGGGAGCAGAGCCTGGAGATCGCCGAGCTGCTCATCCGCTCCGGCGCCCTGGACGTGGTGGTGGTGGACTCGGTGGCGGCGCTGGTGCCCAAGGCGGAGCTGGAGGGGGAGATGGGCGACTCCCACGTGGGGCTCCAGGCGCGCCTCATGTCCCAGGCCCTGCGCAAGCTCACCGGGATCGTCAGCAAGTCGGGCACCTGCATGATCTTCATCAACCAGATCCGCGAGAAGATCGGCGTCATGTTCGGCAACCCGGAGACCACCACCGGCGGCCGCGCCCTGAAGTTCTACTCGTCGGTGCGCATCGACATTCGCCGTATCGGCGCCATCAAGGAAGGCGACAAGTTCATCGGCAACCGCACCCGGGGCAAGGTGGTCAAGAACAAGGTCTCGGCCCCCTTCCGCAGCGCCGAGTTCGACATCCTCTACGGCGAGGGGATCTCCTGGGAGGGGGACCTCATCGAGCTGGGCGTGGAGCACAAGGTGGTGGAGAAGGCCGGCGCCTGGTTCTCCTACGGCGACCTGCGCATTGGCCAGGGGCGCGAGAACGCCCGCCTGTTCCTCAAGGAGAACACCGACGTGGCGGCGGAGATCGAGACCTCCCTGCGGGAGAAGATGGGCCTGGTGCGCAAGCCCTCCGCCGGCGCCGCGCCCCCCCCGGCCGAGGACGGCGCCCCCGAGCCGGCCGGAGAGGCGGCCGCCCCTGCCCGGGGGCGCTCTGGCGCGGCCGCGACGCCCCCCGCCGGCGGCCGCCGGGGACGCGCCCGGGCCGGCGCCTAGCCCCCTTGGCTGACCGGGCCCGGCGCGCCGCCTGCGCCCTGCTCTGGCCCCTGCTGCTGGGGGCGCATGCCGGCGGGACCGTCCTGGCCACCCAGCCGGGGTCCGGTTCCGACCCTGCCACGGCAGCCGACCAGGCGTCCCCCCTCGAGACAGCCCCGGTCCCCGAGGAGGAGTTTCTCGCGGCTGCCGGGCCGGCCGCCCTGACCGACCTGCGCCTCACGCCACCGGCCGTGGCCATCTCCGGCGTCCCCTTTGCCGTGGAGGTCGAGCCGGTGGGGCCGGCGGGCGAGGCCGTCCACGCCGAGATCCGCGTCCTGCAGGGGGAGGCGGTGGTGGGGTCGGTGCTGGACCTGGAGCTCACGCCCGACCCCGCCGGCCGGCCGGTGACGGTGGAGGAACTGGTCGCCCCGGAGGCAGGGTCCGCCGTGGTGGAGATCCAGAGCGGCGACCTGGTCCGCCGGATCGAAGTGCGCGTGCTGAGCGGCCTCCTCACCGTGCTGCCGCCCCTGCTGGCCATCGTGCTGGCCATCCTGTTCCGCCAGGTGATCATCGCCTTGCTGGCCGGCGTGTGGCTGGGCGCCCTGTTCCTCAACGGCTTCAACCCGCTCGCCGCGGCCCTGCGCACGGTGGATCACTACATCCTGCAGGCGCTGGTGGATCCGGACCACGCCGCCATCATCATCTTCACCATGCTCCTGGGCGGCATGGTCGCCCTCACGGCCCGGGCGGGAGGGACCCAGGGCGTCGTGGAGGCGGTGCGCCGCTGGGCCGCGGGCCGGCGCTCGGCCCAGGTGGTCACCTGGGTCATGGGCATGTTCATCTTCTTTGACGACTACGCCAACACCCTCGTCGTGGGCAACACCATGCGCCCGGTCACCGACCGGCTGCGCATCTCCAGGGAGAAGCTGGCCTACCTGGTGGACTCCACGGCGGCGCCCATCGCCTCGGTGGCCCTCATCTCGACGTGGATCGGGGTGGAGGTCAGCCTCATCGGGGATTCCCTGCAGGTGATCGGCTCGGATCTGGACCCCTACCAGGTGTTCCTGGCGTCCATCCCGTACCGGTTCTACCCCATCCTGGCCCTGGTCTTCGCCCTGGCGGTGAGCACCAGCGGGCGCGACTTCGGCCCCATGCTGGCGGCGGAGCGGCGGGCTGCAGCCGGCAAGGTGCTCTCGGATCGGGCCACGCCCATCGCCGACTACGAGTCGGAGCGCCTGGAGCCGCGGCCCGATCGCCCCCGGCGCTGGATCAACGCCGTGCTTCCCGTCCTGACGGTCATCGGGGTGACGGTGGCGGGTCTGTGGATCACCGGGCGGGCGTCCCTGGCCGCCGGCGGCGACCCCGCCGGAACGGTCTCGCCCCTCGCCCTGCTCACCGGCGGACGCCTGATGCAGGATCTGGGAGGCATCTTCTCCGCCGCCGACTCCTACCGCACCCTCGTTTGGGGCTCGGCCCTGGGCTGCCTGGTCGCCCTCGTCCTGGCCCTGGGCCAGCGCATCCTCACGCTGGCCGAGGCGTTCGAGGCCTGGCTGGCCGGCATGCGGTCCATGCTGCTGGCCATGCTGATCCTGCTGCTGGCCTGGTCCATCGGCGCCGTCTGCCAGGACCTTTACACGGCCGGCTACGTGGTGGGGATCGTCTCCGATGCCATTCCCTGGCGCCTGCTGCCGGCCCTGGTGTTCGTGGTGGCCGGCGGGGTGGCCTTCGCCACCGGCACCTCGTGGGGAACCATGGCCATCCTCATGCCCATCACGGTCCCGCTGGCGGCGGAGATGGCGGGGATGCACGGCCTGGACCCCTACCATGCCCACCTCCTGCTGCTAGGAGCCATCTCATCGGTTCTGGCCGGCGCCACCTGGGGTGATCACTGCTCCCCCATCTCCGACACCACCATCCTCAGCTCCATGGCCACCAGCTGCGATCACATCGACCACGTGCGCACCCAGATGCCCTACGCGCTGCTGGTGGGCGGGGTGGGGATCGCCGTGGGGGACATCCCCACCGCCTACGGGCTCTCCCCCTGGATCTCCCTGCTCCTGGGCAGCGCCATCCTGCTGGCCTGCCTGCACTTCCTGGGACGGCGGACCGGCGAGGCGGCCACACCCCCTGATTGACACCCCGCCGGGCCTTGGATTAGATTCCCGTCTCCGCGGTGGCTCTGTAGCTCAGATGGTAGAGCGAGGGACTGAAAATCCCTGCGTCGGCGGTTCGATTCCGTCCGGAGCCACCAAGTCCGGTTTACCCCTTCGCCGGGGTGAACGAGTGTAATAAGCTCCGCCTTCCGGTGGAGATTCCCATGCACTACTCCGGCATTCTCGTGGCGTCGGCTCCGGACCGCCTGCCGGCCTGCGCCGCCGCCCTGTCCGGGCTCCCCGGCCTCGAGATCCACTACTCCTACCCCGAGCTGGGCCGCCTCATCGTGGTGCAGGAGACCCGCACCCGGGCGGAGCAGGAGGAGGGGCTGCGGCGCATCCAGGGCCAGCCGGGGGTCCTCTATGCCGAGCTGGTCTACTACCACGTGAGCGAGAGCCCGGCGCCCTCCACCGGCAATGAGGAGCAGGCTTGATGAGTGGTCCGGCGCCAGCCACCGTCTGGGAGCGTCGCGCCTTCCTCAAGGCGGCGGTGGCCGCGGCGGCCG
>JBFGDW010000269.1:0-4955 GCA_041580435.1 Candidatus Polarisedimenticolia bacterium
CAGGACGATCTCCGACACCAGCAGACGGGCGAAGCGGCGGGCGTCCTCGTCGGCCTGGTCGTCCGGGGCCGGGGGGGGAGGGGCAGACGGCGTGGCCTCCTGGGGGGCGGCCTCGCCCGCATGGTCGGCCAGGCTGAGATCGGCCTCGTTCCAGTCGGACAGGGGAACCGTCTCGGCGAGAGGGTCCCGTTCGGCCACCGTCTCGGGATGGGCCATGGGCCCGGCGGCGGATGCGGTCTCGAGGGGAGGCTCGTCGGCCCGCGGCGGGGGGGCGGCGGGCCCTGCCTCGTCCGCCTGCGGTGTCGCCTCGGCCGGCGCGGGGACGGCCGCGGCCCTCTCCGTTGCCGGCGGCGGGGCGGGCTCGGGCTCCGGCGCGGACGCCTCGGCGGGCCGGGCGTCGCGGCGCATGCGCTCCAGGTACATCCCTGCCACGGAAGCCAGGATCTCGATGGCCTCGGGGTGGATGCGTCCCCCCTCGGCCTCCGGCCCCGAGTCGGCGTAAAGGATGGCCACCGTCCGCCCGCCCACCACCACCGGCGCCAGGCAGACCTGGGCGGGTGTCTGGCCGGCCAGCCAGGTGGCCAGGACGCTGCCGCCCAGCGACGAGCCAGGGATGTGAGCGGTGGTCTGGCGGCTCAGCGCACCGCCCAGCGGCTCGGAGCGGTCGGGCACCGCGCGGAAGTGCGACACGTCGGCCTGCGCCCCCTCGAAGCCCCGGGTGTCGAAGCCGTGGCAGCCCTCGCCGCGCACCAGGAACAGCGCCGCCCGGGCGGCCTGGAAGAGGGAGGCGTCCAGCAGGCGGGCGGCCATCTCCCGCTGTCCGCGGGACGCATGGATGGAGTCCACCGACGTGCGCAGGCGGGCGAGGGTCTCGGCCACCGGCTCGAGTCCCGGCTCCTCGGGGGCGGGGGGCTGCAGGGGAAGCTCGCCGATGAGGCGCTGGAAATCCTGGCGCAGGTTGTTGATGTGTGTGTCGATGACCTCCTGCAGCCGGAGGTCCCAGCGCTCGCTGCTGCTCCCGTCCACGATCTCCTCCCGGTAGGCGGGTCGAATATAGGTTCGCCCGGCACGCCGCGCAAAAGTGTGCCCCACACGCAACACCGACTGTGGCCCCGGCAAGACAGTCGCCTGGTGCTCCCCCGGAATGGCCACCGCACGTCCCGAGGCCATGAAAATAAAGTGCTTGAAATCAATCATTTGCGAGGATGCCCCGGGAAGGTCCCGGAGCCCTGGCCGTGGCACGAAAGCTGCTCTGCCCCATCCGGGATGAAGAACCGCGCCACCATAGCCCGCCCCGTCGCCGTCCGCGGCGTCGGCCTGCACACCGGCCAGCCCGTCCGCCTGACGGTGCGGCCCGCCGCACCCGGCGAGGGGATTGTCTTCATCCGCCAGGACCTGGGCGGCGTCGAGATCCCGGCCACTCACGAGCACCTGGCCCGAACCTCCTATGCCACCACCCTGGCGGCCGACGGGGCGAGCGTCTCCACCGTGGAGCACCTGCTGTCGGCCGCCGTGGGCCTGGGGATCGACGATCTGCGCGTCGAGCTGGACGGCGCGGAGGTCCCCATCCTGGACGGCAGCGCGGCCCCCTTCGTGGGGCTTCTGGCCGACGCGGGCCGGCAGGACTCGGGAGTCCCGCGCCAGTTCATCTCCCTGGAGAGGGAGGTGGCGGTGGCCGACAGGGACAAGTCCATCACCGTGCGCCCCGGCCGCGGCCTGCGCATCCACTACTCCATCGACTTCCGCCACCCCATCCTGGGCGAATCTGAGATGACCTTCGACCTGAAGCCCCGGGCCTACGCCCGGGAGATCGCGCCGGCCCGCACCTTCTGCCGGCTGGAGGAGGTCGAGGCGCTGCGCCGCGCCGGCCTGGCCCGTGGCGGCAGCCTGGACAACGCCCTGGTGGTGGACCAGGATGGCCTTCTCAACGGCCCCCTGCGGTTCAGCGACGAGTTCGTGCGCCACAAGATCCTGGACCTGCTGGGCGACCTGGCCCTGCTGGGCGCCCCACTGCAGGGGAGCATCCACGTGGTGCGCGGCGGCCACGGGCTGCACGGACAGCTCGTGGCGGCCCTCCTGGCCCGGCCTTCGGCCTGGAGCCTGGTCCCCGCCCACGCCGGCGGCGGGGTTCCCCCCCGGCGTCCGCCGGTGGCCGTCCCCGCCTGACCTTCCCGCGGCATTGAGGCTAGAATCGGCTCCCGGAGAGCCGACCCGTGGGATTCCGCCTTGTAACCTGGAGCCTCGTCCTCTGCCTGGCAGCCACGCTGGCCGCCGCCGGGCCGACCGGGGAGACGCCCCCCGCCGAGGCCCCTGGCGCTGGCGCAGCGCCCCAGCTGCGCCTCCAGTCGCTGGAGGAGAGAGCCGGCGGTGTGGAGGTTTCCTTCGTGCTGGAAGGGGCCTTTGACGAGCGCATCGTCGCCAAGCTGGAGGCTGGCCTGGAGGTCACGTTCCGCCACAGCATCCAGGCCCAGCGGCGCCGGCCCTTCTGGTTCGACAGGACCCTGGCCCAGAAGCGCATCGTCACCTCGGCGGTTCTGGACACCCTGACGCGCCAGTACACCCTCAGGCGGGAGATCAATGGCGGGATCGTGGAGACCCTCACGACGCTGGACGAGGCCCAGATGCGCGCCTTCATGACGCGGCTGACGGGGGTCCGGCTGGAGCTGCCCGAGGATGCCACGGTGGACGAGCGGATGGAGATCCGGGCCCGCACCCAGCTGGAGACAAGGTTCTTCCTCTTCTTCCCCTACGAGTTCGACACCGGCTGGGCCCGCTGGCCCCTCTCGGGCGCGGCGGGCACCGGGGCCTCCTGATGCCCCGGCGCATCCGGCTGCGGGGCGAGCGCCTGCTGTTCCTGGCGCTGGCCGTCCTCTTCCTGTTTCTCTCGGCCCTCTACACCCTCGTCTCCAAGGCCGACGAGTTCTCGCCCCGGTACTTCACCAACACGGTGCTCCTGACCCTGCTGGGGTTCGTCAACGCCATCCTGGTCCTGGCCCTGCTCTACGTGCTCTTCCGCAACCTCATCCGCCTGGTGGCCGAGCGGCGGCGCGGGACCCTGGGTTCCCAGTTCAAGACCAAGCTGGTGGTCATCTTCCTGGGCCTGACCCTCATCCCGTCCATCCTGCTGTTCGTGGCCGCCGGCAAGCTCATCGAGCACTCCATCAAGAAGTGGTTTGCGCCCCCCGTGGACGAGGTGGTGCGCACGAGCCAGGCGGTGCTGGACGCCACCTACCAGCGCTACCGGGGCGAGGCTCTCCACTTCGCCCGCCGGGTGGCCGACGACATCGCGGAACGCCGGCTCCTCACCCCTGCCCAGCGCCGACTGCTGCGGCCGGCCATGGAAGAGCGCCTGCGGGAGTACGGGCTGGACCTGATCCTGGTGAGCGCCGGCGGCGAGGCGCCCCTGACCGTGGTGAACCCCCGCCTCTCCCTGGCTGCCGTGGACGCCCTTCCCTGGGACATGGTGGACCGGGCGCAGACGGGCGGCCCCACCGAGCGCATCGACGAGGTGGGCTCGGCCCGGGTGGTGCGGGCTGCGGTGCAGGTGCCAGGGAGCGGTGACGGCGGGGAGGGGCCTGCCGTGGTCTCGGTGGGCTACCTCATCCCCGAGGACGTGGCCGGCCTCACCCGGCGCATGGCCCGGTCGGCGGAGAGCTACCTTCAGACCAAGGCGCTGGAGAACCCCATCCAGCGCTCGTACTACCTGGTCCTCATCCTGGTCTCGGTGCTGGTGGTGTTCTCCACGGTCTGGGTGGGCCTGGCCCTGGCCCGGCGCATCACCGTCCCCATCCAGCGCCTGGCCGAGGGAACCCGGGAGGTGGCTGCCGGCAACCTGGCGTTCCAACTGGACGTGGACGCCGACGACGAGTTCGGCATCCTGGTGGACTCGTTCAACCGCATGACCCGGGACCTGCGGGCCGCCAAGGAGGGGGAGGAGCACTCCCGCCAGGCCCTCACGGCCTCCAACCGGGAGCTGGCCGAGCGTCGCCAGTACGTGGAGACGCTGCTGGAGAACATCACCCCCGGCGTGATCTCGCTGGATGGAAAGGGCCGGGTGACCACCCTCAACCGCTCGGCGGCCCGGCTGCTGGGCATCCAGCGGCCCGGCCCGGTCTCGGGGCTCACCGCCGCCGAGCTTCTGGCCCGGCCGGAACACGCCGGGCTGCGCCAGCTGGTGGCCCGGGCCGAGGGGGCGGAGGGGGTCAAGGAGCAGCAGATCAGCCTCCAGTCGGCAGGCCGCAGCGTGACCGTGACCGTCACCGTCACCAGCCTGGGCGCCGCGGCGGGGGAGAGGGCGGGGATGATCATCGTGCTGGAGGACGTGACCCAGCTCCTGCGGGCCGAGAAGGTGGCCGCCTGGCAGGAGGTCGCCCGCCGCCTGGCCCACGAGATCAAGAACCCCCTGACCCCCATCCAGCTCTCGGCCCAGCGCATCGCCAAGAAGTTCCAGGAGGGGAGCCCGGACCTGAAGCGCGTGGTGGAAGAGGGGACCACCGCCATCGTGAGCGAGGTGCACGGGGTCAAGAGACTGCTGGACGAGTTCGCCCGCTTCGCCAGGCTGCCGGCGGTTCATCCCGTCCTGTCCGACCCCCACCAGATCATCGAACAGGCCATCGCCCTCTACGATGGGCTGCACCCGGACCTGGTGTTTGAGCGCAGCTACCAGGCCAACGGTGGCCCGGTGCTCCTGGACCCCGAGCAGATGAAGCGGGTCTGCGTGAACCTTTTCGACAACGCCATCGAGGCCATGGACGGGAAGGGGACCCTGGCCGTCTCCACCGCCAGCGCCGGTGGCATCCTGCGCATCGAGGTGTGCGATCAGGGCAGGGGCATCCCTCCCGAGGACCGGGAGCGGATGTTCGTGCCGTACTTCTCCACCAAGCGGAAGGGGACCGGGCTGGGACTGGCCATCGTCCACCGCATCGTCTCGGACCACGACGGGACCGTGCGCTTCC
>JBFGDW010000270.1:0-4925 GCA_041580435.1 Candidatus Polarisedimenticolia bacterium
CACCAGGAACGGAGCGCGCCCGTCCTTGCGGTCCCGGACCACCGCCTCCGCCAGGGCGTCCAGACGCATTCTGAAGGTCGGGTCGCTGGGGATGGTGCGCAGGCTGCTGGCGGGAAAGCCGGCCAGGCGGGCCGCCTTCGCCACCGAGTGGTGCGCCTGGTCACTGGCGTAGAGCGTGCCGCCCAGGAAGTCCTCGGGCAGGCGCTCGCAGCGGGCCGTGTGCAGGGCCGTGAAGTTGGCCAGGGAGCCGCCGCTGGTGAGCAGGCCCCGGGTGGAGGCGGGCATCCCCAGCATCTCCGCCAGCCAGTGCAGCGCGTTGGCCTCCAGCCGGGCCAGGAGCGGGGCGGCGGCGTAGACACCCACGTACCGGTTCACCGCCGAGGCGACAAAGTCGGCCAGGGCCGTCTGGGGCAGACCTCCTCCGGGTATGTAGGCCATGTACCCCGGGCTGGCGGTGTTGTACGTGTGGGGTACCGCCTCGTCGAAGAGATGGTCGAGTAAAGGCTCCAGGGGTGTCCCCTGCCGGGGGAGCGGCTCCAGGGGGGACGGCGCCGGCAGCCCAGGCCCCGTCACCGGCTGGTCGGGAAGGCTCTCCAGGTGGGCCAGCACCCGCGAAAGCGCCAGCTCCATCCACCGGCGCAGCTTCGCCGCCGGGATCTCCAGCGAGCGGTCGGCCGGGATGGACGGCTCAGGCGGGGAAGCGGACACGGGACCTGCGGCCGGAGCGCATGGTGCGTGACACAGGCACGGAGAGCCCCGGGCCTAGCGGGCGCTCGAGGCTCCCGGCCGCCGGCGGCGGCCGAACTCGGGCGCTTCCTTGATGCAGGTGAGGAGGATCTTGAACGACTGCCAGAACGCCGCCATCCCGGTCTTGCGCACCTCGGCCGGCTGCTGGCCGATCACCGGGTATCCCTGCTCGTCGGGGGTCTGGTTCTCCCAGTCGCGGAAGAGCCGGCCCCAGGGGCTCTCCAGCACCTGGGCCATCTGCTTCTTGGCCACGAAGGGGTACCAGAAGGTGTCGTGGTACAGCACGCTGGCGATGTAGGCCCAGGGCGCCAGGAACGTCTTGAGGGACCACTCGATGGGCTTCTTCAACGGCCCCCAGTAGATCTTGTGCTGCATGCGCGAGGCGAAGGTCATCTTCTTGAACGGCCCCACGAAGTTCCAGCTCCTGCGCGCCTCCTCGGCGTCACCCACGATCTCGATCTCGCGGGGATCGCCGCAGCCCAGGCCCAGATCGTGGGCCAGGCGGATGAAGCGGATGTCCAGGGGGGAGAACCCCATCATGGCGGCGGCCACGGCGTCGATGGCCACCTGGTCGGCGCTGGCCAGCAGGACGTTCTTCACATGGGGAATCATGCAGCGTGGACCCGGGCCATCCCCGGCGAAGGTGCCGTCCATGAAGGCGAAAACGCCTCTGTGGATCTTCTTCTGGATCATGAGGAGATCCACCAGCGTCTCGTGGATCACGGGGTGCGTCCAGTGGCGGCGCTCGTTGAGCAGCCCGCCGAAGGCGTTCTTCATGGCCCCGGTGGTGGTGGTGAAGACGTGAGTCTTCACCGTGGGCAGGTGGATGATGTTCTCACCCAGGAACCGGCGCGGGATGTGGAACCCCTTGGGGTAGACCTCGTTGAGACAGAGGAACTTCCGGGCCAGATCCCCCACGGCGTCCTGGATGTGGATCCACTCCTCTCCCTCGTAGAGGTGGATGTTACGCAGCCCGTGGGCCTCCACCACGTCGAGCTGCTTGTTCTCCCGCTCCCCCAGGTGGGCGTCGATGACCACCGTGCGGTTGTGACAGGCGTGGATCAGACCCGGGTCGTAGCCGTCCTTCTTCATGGCCCGGATGACGCCGTCCAGCTGCCAGGGGGTGGTGGAGCTGCCCGGATAGAAGAAGTGCCAGGAGATGTTCACCTTGAGGGCCGTGTCGGCGTCCCGGGCGATCTCGTCCTGGTAGCCGGCCAGGTTCAGGCACCGGTGGGTGTCGGCCAGAACGGTGCCAGGGCTGGTCCTGACCACGGCGACACGGCTGCGCTGCACGGCTCCTCCAGACGGATCCCGGCCACGATGGGTCCCGGCAAGGTCCAGGTAGGATCCTAGGCCATCCCTCCCCTAGGCGCCATCGTCCTCGTCAGGGGCGCCCTCCACCCGCGCGTTCTTCTGCCTGTTCGCCGCCACCCAGGCAGGGCCTGGCCGTTCTGGGCCAGCACAAACGTAAAACCCCGTCGAATGTCCCGACTTGCCCCGGCGGGACGCCCGTATTAGGATCCTGGCATCTCAGCGCGCCTGGTTCGGGCGCGCGTCGTTCTGGCCGAACCCCACTTCATTTCCCTGAACGGAGGAAAGCGTGATGGTTCGCATTGCATCTAGCGAAAGAGTTCGCAGCTACGCGAGCGCCCTGGCCGCCTCGGTGGCCATCCTGGCGCTGGCCGCCTGCTCGTCCCCGGGCGGCGGTGAAAGCACGTCCACCGACACGGCAGCGGCGCCCCCGGCGCCTTCGGCCCCTGCGGCCAGCCCAGCGCCCGCGCCCAAGCCCGCGCCACAAAGGGCCAGCCTGCCGGCGGGCACCAGCTTCACCGTGAAGCTCGACAGCGACGTCGTCAGCGACACCGCCACCCAGGGCCAGACCGTCACGGGCCGGGTGGCCTCCAACGTCGTGGTGGACGGGAGCACCCTCATCCCGGCAGGCACCCGGGTCAAGGGGACCGTCACCGAGGTCAAGCCCGCCAAGCGGTTCGGCGGGCAGGCCATGGTGGCGGTGAGCTTCACGTCGGTGACACTGGCCAATGGCACCACCATCCCGGTGGAGGGCGGCCTCGCCGCCTACGCCAAGAAGGACACCGCCAAGGACGCCGGCACCATCGCCGGCGGCACCGTGGGCGGCGCCGTGCTGGGCAAGATCATCGGCAAGGATGACAAGGACGCGGCCGTGGGCGCCATCGTGGGCGGCGGCATCGCCACCGCCATCGCCTCCCGCAAGGGGGACGAGGCCTTCCTGCCGGCCGGCACCGACACCACGGTCCAGACCACCAGCCAGGTCCAGGTCCCGCGGGCCTAGCGCAGGCATCGGGAGACGGCCCGGGCCGGACCCACCGGCCCGGGCCCATCCATCCCACCCGCCGAGCCGCCCTCCAGCTCGCCGCGCCGCCGGGGGAATCGCCGCCGCTGGCCTCTCCCTTCCTGGTCCGCGCCAGGCGGATCTGCTAGAACTCGCCGCCATGAGCGAGTCCACGCCGCCGCCCCTGGCCGTCGGCAACCGCGCCGACGATCGCTGCCGGATCTGCCGCGCCGTGACCCGGCACACCATCATGGCCCTGGCCGCCGACGGCGGCATCGCCCGGGTCATCTGCGATGCGTGCGGGAGCCAGCACAACTACCGTGGAGGCGAGCCGGCACCATCGCGGCGCCGGGACGGCGCGGGGTCGGCCAGAGGGGACGCGGCGCCCCCTCCCGCCCCTTCCCTGGTCAGCGAGCGCGAGAGGAGCCACCCACCCATGAGCGACGAGGAGACAGGACGCACAGGGCCCGATCTGGAGATGCTGCTGCGCCGCATCATCCGCGAGGAGACCGGGCTGACCCCCGTGGCGCCCGCCTCCCGCTGGCGCGGCGGCCAGATGATCCTCCGTCCGGGCCAGGAAGGGCTGCAGGAGAAGGCCTGGCCCATCGAGACCTTCTTCCACAAGGTGGTCATGGTGCGCAACCGCCTGCGCACCATGGAGCAGCAGATCAATGCCGCCGATCTCCCCGACGACGTCAAGGTGAAGCTCCAGGGGTACATCACCGGCTGCTACGGATCCCTCACCAGCTTCAACATCCTCTTCGCCGATGAGGAGGATCGGTTCCGGGGCGCCGGAGGCCAGGGCTAGAGGCGTTTCCGGAGCCCCTCCACGTACCGGGCCAGCGCCGCCGGGCAGGCGGCGAAGAAGAGCGACGGCTCCATGAGCTCAAGCTCCATGAGGACCGGCTCGCCGCCGGGCCCCGGCGCCACGTCGATGCGCGCGTAGAGGAGTGGGCCGGGGGCGGCGGCCAGCGCCCGGTCGGCCAGGCGCGCCTCGGCGGGTGACATGGCGACCTCCTGCAGGGGCACCGACTCGTCCTGGCCGGCGAAGCGCGGGCTCTTGCGCACGGCGTGGGTCAGCGCGCCGTCGATCCAGATGAGGGAGCGCTCTCCGTACCCCTCCACCGAGGGGAGGTAGTCCTGCACCAGGGCGTCGCCGTCCTGAAGCAGGCGGCGCAGGTGAGCTTCTCCGGCTGCGAGGTCCTCGGAGCCGACGCGCCGGGTGCGGAACGAAGCCGCCGAGATGGCCGGCTTGATGACCACCTCGCGCCAGCCGCGCCGCTCCAGGATGGAGCGCAGCGGCTCGGCCTCGCCGCGCCGGATCAGCTCGGTGGGGGCCACGGGCACGCCCGCGTCCGCCAGCGCGAGGAGGTACTCCTTGTGGATGTTCCACTGGATGACCGGCAAGGGGTTCCAGAGCCGGGTCCTGGGGGCCAGGTCGGCGGCCCAGTCCAGGAAGGCCCGGTGGTGCCGGGGGTAGTTCCAGCAGGAACGAAGCACCGTGAGGGGCGCCCCCGACCAGTCGGCGCCCGGGTCGTCCCAGCCGCGCGCCTCGGCCCGGATCCCGGCCGCCGCCAGGGCCGCCGCCAGGGGGGCCGCGTCGGGGTCGGGCTCGGGCAGCCGCCGGCACGAGACCAGCACCACGTCGGGCCGCTCCCCTGCGGAAGGCTCCATTTCGCCGCGCGAAGCCATGGCAGTGGGACATTTTACGGAAATTTACCCGGCCGGGGGCGCAGGGATGGCATCATGGTGCAGGGACGCGCCGGCTGCGCGCTCCCGCTCACCCGGAGGAGACGTTTCATGCCACGAGCCACCACGCTGACCCGCCTCGCCCTCATCCTCTCCCTGGCCGCGCTCCTGCCGGCCG
>JBFGDW010000271.1:0-4923 GCA_041580435.1 Candidatus Polarisedimenticolia bacterium
ACCCCAAACGCGCCGGGGCCGGCCGCGGCGCGCGCTCCTGGACAGTCTCTCTGTCGTCCCGCGCCCTCGACGCGCCGGCCGGGGACCGCCCGGCCCGGACGCCACCTCGCCTGCCCGCCAACCCGCATGTCTTCCACGGGCGGCGGGGCAGCACGGATGTTTTCCACCGTCAGGGCCCGGCGTCGGCGGCCAGTCGGCGCAGGAGGGCGTCCGCCTCCTCGTGGGGCGCCGGGCGCCAGAGCCCCTGCTTGCGCTTGCGCTCGATGGCGTCACGGCTGTAGCGCACGCTGGAGACCAGCCGCCCCTCGGGGGTGAAGAAGTGGGTGCGGCCGCGATCCCCCAGGACGACCAGGGCGCCGCTGCGCTCGTCCACCAGCACCGCGTCCCGGCCGGCCAGGCGGATGTCGTCCAGGGCCTTGCGGGTGGGGCGCTCGCCGGAGCGGTGCCGGCGCTCGGCATGGCCGGTGCGGCGTGAGCGGCCACGCTGGTCCCGCTCCAGGCGCCGGGCCAGGCCGTTGAGAATGCCGGCCACCCGCTGCTCCACCTCCCGCCGGCCGGGGCGGCGGCGCCCCCGCCCCCCCACCGAGGCCAGGGCGGCCTGGGCCCACAGGACGGCCCGGCGCCAGGGAGGCTCCTGCTGCCGCTCCCAGCGCAGCCCCAGCGGCTCGCCGTCGGGGGAGCGGCCCAGGATGTTGAGCCCCAGGCGCCAGCTCCCCTTCCGGCCGGCGGTGGCGGCGGTCACCTGCAGGGTCAGGGCCAGCACCTCCCGCTGGGCGCTGGGGCCGGGCACCCTGAAGTAGCCGGCGGTGAGCTGCCCCAGCAGCTCGTAGACCGGGTTCTGCCAGGCGTCCAGCAGCCTGCCGCGCAGGGCGTCGGCGTCGTGGACCAGGGTCACGAAGGCGGGCGGGTCGGCGTAGAGGCGGTCCACCTGGGGATGCCGCACCTCCAGGCAGTACTGGGCCAGGGACATCCAGGTGGGGGTGCCGGTGGGGCCGTAGTCCACGAACACCTGGTCCGGTGCCGGCGGCAGGGAGTGCTCGCAGTCGGCGGTGGCGCAGCGGTGGCAGAAGGCGTGCCCCGGGCGGAACGCCGCGGCGTGGCGGATCGCCTCGTCGATCTGCTCCTCCAGGACCGCCTGCAGGTGGGCGGCGAAGGCCGACGGCTCGGCGTGGAGCCCCTTCAGGTGCAGGGGCACGGACAGGTCCAGCTCGGCCAGGGCCGGCTCCACCAGGTGGCCGCCCGCCTTGCGGGCCAGCAGGTCGCGCACCATGCGGCGCAGCGCCTGGTAGATGGCCTCCCCCTCGGCGGAGGCCGGCTCAGCCGAGGGCGTACCCCGGTCCGCCGTAGGCGATGTCGGAGACTTGGTCCAGGAGCGCGTCATCGTTGCTCTCCACCTGCACCAGGTTGCGCCGCACCCGCCGCCACGCCTGCCGGCAGAACAGCCGGGCCAGCTTGACCTCCCGGGACGCCTTCTCCTCGCCGGCCTTCTCCAGGCGGGCGGTGGTCCGGGACAGGGTGGCCAGCATGGCGTACAGGTCCATGGCCGCGTCGGCGATCCGCTCCTGCACGTACTCGCGCTGCACGATGTCGCGGCGGTGCTCCAGAAGGGCGCTCTCCACCGTGATCGCCAGTCGCTGGGTCCACTGGGCGGCCAGCTCGGCCTCGTCGGCCAGCGCCGCATGCACCCGCTGCAGCCTGGGGGTGGCCACGGCCCGCTTGAGGCGCCGGGCGGCTTCCCCGGTGATGACCCCGATGTTGCCGATGGGCTCCTTCATGGCCTTGCCCACCTCACGCAGCGCCTCGCCGGGCTTCTGCATCCCGGCCAGGGCCACGTAGTGGCGCAGGATCTCGTTGGTGCCCTCGAAGATCAGGTTGATGCGGGCGTCCCGGAGGAAGCGCTCGAAGGGGTACTCGCTCATGTAGCCGTTGCCGCCGTTGATCTGCACGGCGTGGTTGGCCACGCGCCAGAGGACCTCCGAGGCGAAGATCTTGCTCATGGCCGACTCCACGGAGAAGTCCATTCCTCCCCGGTCGCACAGGCCGGTGGTGAGGTAGACCATGGACTCGGCGGCGTAGGTCTCGGCCATCATCTCGGCGAACTTGCGCCGGATCATCTCGAACTGGCTGATGGTGGTGCCGAACGCCTTGCGCTCCAGGGCGTGCTTCACCGACAGATCGATCATCTCCTTGGCGGAGCCGATGCACCCGGCCGCCAGGGAGAGGCGGCCGGTGTTGAGGATCTCCATGGCCATCTTGAACCCGGCGCCGGGCTCGCCCAGCAGGTGCGCCGCTGGCACCCGCACGTTGTCGAACACCACGTCCACGGTGTTGCTGCCCCGGATCCCCATCTTGTGCATGGGGGGCGTGGTGGACACCCCCTCCAGCTCCCGTTTCACCAGGAAGCAGGAGACGGTCTTGGTGGGCTTGGTCTCGCCGGGGACGTCGGTGCGGGCGAAGACGGTGAAGACCTCCGAGAAGCCGCCGTTGGTGATCCACTGCTTGCGGCCGTTGAGGACCCAGACGTCGTCCTGCTTGTCGTACACGGCCCGGGAGGCCATGGCGGCGGCGTCGGAGCCCGAGCCGGGCTCGGTGAGGGCATAGGCGCCGATCCACTCTCCCGACGCCATGCGGGGCAGGAACTCCTTCTTCTGCTCCTCGGTGCCGTACAGCAGGATCCCCTTGATGCCGATGGACTGGTGCCCGCCCACCACGGTGGCGGTGGAGGCACAGTAGCGGCAGACCGCCTCCATGAGGCGGCAGTAGGCGCCGGTGGAGAAGCCGTAGCCGCCGTACGCCTCGGGGACGGTGAAGCCCAGCACGCCCAGCTCGCCGAGCTGGTGGATGATCTCCCGGGGGATCTCCATCTCGTGGTCGAAGCGGGCGCCGTCCAGCTTGTCGGCGGCGAAGCGGTGGAAGGTCTCCAGGACCAGATCCAGGGACTCCTGCTCCTCGGCCTCCAGGGCCGGGAACGGGTGGATCAGCGACTCGTCGATGGTGCCGGTGAACAGCCCCTTGGCGAAGGACGGAGCGGTCTGCTTCTGCTCGGGCGCGGCGGCAGGCTTGGGCATGGGATGTTCCTTCCGTAGATCTTCAATCTACCCCATCCCCCGCCGGGAGGGAATGCGGACGGAACGGCTCGCCCCGCTCCGCGCGCTGGCGCAGCGACCCGGGCGGCGCGAAGCGGGGGCCCACCTCCCGGGCGAGCCGCTCCAGCGCCGCCACCACCGACGTCAGCCCCTCGGCGTCGGCCCAGCGCAGCAGGCCGCCGCGGAATGGCGGCCAGCCGATCCCCATGACCATGGCCAGGTCCACCTCCTCGGCGCTGGCCACCACCCGCTCCTCCAGGCAGCGGGCCGCCTCGGCGATCATGGGGTACACGAGACGGTCGGTGGCGGGCGCGGGGCGCGGATCGGGCGGCGACCCCAGGAACGTGGCCAGCCCCTCGGCGTCGGGGACCGGCTTCCCCTGCCCGTGGCGGTAGAACCCCAGCCCCCCCTTCTTCCCGGTGCGTCCGGCCGCAAGCATCCGCGGCACCACGGTCGTGGCCGGCATGCGGTCGCCGAAGGCGGCGCCCAGCGTCTCGGTCACCTTGGCGGCCACGTCCAGGCCGATCTGATCCAGCAGCTCCAGCGGCCCCATGGGCATGCCGAAGCGGCGCATGTGGGCGTCCACGGCGGCGATCCCGGCGCCCTCCTCCACCAGGCTGAGCGCCTCGCCCAGGTAGATGGACAGCACCCGGTTGACCAGGAAGCCGGGTGCGTCGGCCACCCGCACCGGCACCTTCCCCAGGCGCCGGGCCAGCGCCAGCAGCGTTCCCACGGTGGCCGGGCTGGCCCCCGGCGGCACCACCACCTCCACCAGCGGCATCCGCTCCACCGGGTTGAAGAAGTGCAGGCCGGCCAGGCGCCCCGCCTCGGGCAGGGCGGAGGCCATCCCGGCCAGGGACAGGGCCGAGGTGTTGGAGGCGAAGACGGCCCCCGGCGCCGCCGCCGCTGCCTCGGCCAGCACGCGCCGCTTCAGGCCCATCTCCTCCACCACCGCCTCGATGACGATGTCAGCGTCCCGGATGGCCGCCAGGTCCTCCGACGGCCGCACCCGCGCCACCACCGCCTCCCCCTCGGCGGCGGTGAGCTTCCCCCGCTCCACCTTGCGGCGCACCTCGCCGCGGATGTGGTCCATCCCCTTCTCCAGGGGGGCGCGGGCGATGTCCCGGAGCACCACCGTCAGGCCCTGGCTGGCGGCCAGGTGGGCGATGCCGGCCCCCATGATCCCGGCGCCCAGGACCGCCACCCGGGGTGCCGCGCCGCCCGGGGCCGCCTCGGCGGCGGCGGCCGTCTCACGGGCGTACCACCCCTTGGCTTGCTGGCTCAGGAGGAACAGCCCCACCAGCTCGCGGCTGACCTCCCCCAGGACCAGATCGGCGAACAGCTCCCGCTCCCGGGCGAAGCCGGCCCCGGCATCGCCGGCGAGGGCGGCGCGGACGCACTCCACGATGGCCGGCGGCGCCGGGTAGTGGCCGCCGCTGCGCTTGATCACCTCGGCCCGCACCCTGGAGAAGATCAGGGACCGGGCCGGCGGCAGCCAGCGCGCCGCCCAGCCCACCAGGCCGGCGCGCCGCGCCGGGGGGACGCGGCCGCCCGGGTGATCGGCGGCCAGGCGGCGGACCAGGTCGGCCGCCTCATGGCGCAGGCGCTCGGGGGGGACGACGGCGTCCACCATCCCCCGGGCCCGGGCCTTGCCCGCGTCCAGGGTGCGGCCGGTGGCCATGATCTCCACGGCCGGGCCCAGGCCCACGCGCCGGGGCAGGCGCTGGCTCCCCCCCCACGCCGGCAGGATCCCCAGGCGGACTTCGGGCAGGGCCAGGCGGGCGTCCTCGGCGGCCACGATCCGGTCGCAGGCCAGGGCCCACTCCATGCCGCCCCC
>JBFGDW010000272.1:0-4909 GCA_041580435.1 Candidatus Polarisedimenticolia bacterium
CAGCGCCTCGGCGTCTCCGTGCAGGTAGAGGTCCACCAGCTCGTCGCTGGCGGTCCGTCCCTGGGCGGCCAGCCTCTCCAGCTCGTCCAGCGTCGCCTCCAGCAGCCGGATCTGCTCCTTCAGGGTCAGCGACTCGAACACCGCCAGCTGCTCCTCCACCGTCTCCAGGCCGCCGGTGAGCTTGCCGGCCGCCCGGGCCCGGGACGCCAGGGTCAGGTCCATGGGGGTGTGGAGCAGGTACTTGCGGAAGTCGTCTAGCATGCTCAGGTCCATGGTGAACTTCCAGACCTTGAACCGTGCGAACAGATCGATGTCGCGCTGCCGGCTGGCCAGGTAGCGGCCGGCGCGTTCGTAGAGTTCGGGAGGCAGGAGATCGCGCAGGCGGGTGTCCCCCTCCAGCATCACCGACGTGGAGGCCTGGATGGTGGTGGCCAGGTCCATGGGGATCTCGGTGTAGACGGCATCGCTGGCGGCAAAGGCGGCCTCCACCGCCGGGTGCAGCTCCAGCACCCGTGGGTCGGGGAGGTGGATGGTGCCGAACAGGTAGGAGCTCACCCCGGTCCCCTGGATGCGCCACAGGAACGGTGCGGGCTCCGCGGCGCGGGCGGCCGGCGCGGGCTGGACGGCGGTGGTGCGGGCCGCCGCGGGGGCGCAGGCGGAGAGGAGCCACGCGGACAGCAGCGCCAGGAGGGCCGTCGCGCCAGGAACGGGCCTGCGCCGCAGCGGAGCCGCCGGGCTGGCTCCCTTCACCTTCACGCCAGATCGAAGAGGAGGATCTCCGCCTCCTCGTCGCCGGGGGCCTGCAGCTCCAGGCCAGGCCGGTCGCTCACCGCGGCGCCGTCGCCGGCCCGCAGGTCGGTGCCGTCGAGCCGGACCTGGCCGCGCGCCACCTGCACCCAGGCGTGGCGGCCGGGGGCCAGATCGTGGCTCACCCCGGCGCCGGGCGCCAGCACCGCCGTGAGCAGGCGCGCGTCCTGGTGGATGCGCACCGAGCCCTCGGCGCCGTCGGGGGAGGCGAGGAGGCAGAGCCGGTCCCGGCGCCGCGCGGCGGGGAAGGCCGCCTGCTCGTAGCCCGGCGGCAGCCCGCGGCGCTCCGGCAGGATCCAGATCTGCAGCAGGTGCACCGGCTCGTCCGGGCTGGGGTTGTGCTCGCTGTGGGTGACGCCGGTCCCCGCCGACATCCGCTGCACCTCTCCCGGGCGGATGACCGAGCCGTTGCCCATGCTGTCCCGGTGCTCCAGGGCGCCGGCCAGGATGACCGTGAGGATCTCCATGTCCCGGTGGGAGTGCATGGGGAACCCCTGGCCGGGCTTGACCCGGTCCTCGTTGATGACGCGCAGCGACCGGAACCCCGTGTGCCGCGGATCCACGTAGTCGCCGAAGGAGAAGGTGTGGTAGGTGTCCAGCCAGCCGTGGTTGAAGTGGCCGCGGTCCGCCGCCTTGCGGATGGTGATCACGTGTGCCCTCCGGCGGGAGGATACCACCGGCACCGTGGTACGATGCCGCCGTGCGCGGCCTTCGCTCAGGAACGCTCCTGGTGCTGGCGCTGGCGGCGGCGGCCGCGGGCGGTCGGGCCCTCGCCACCAGCGAGGGGGAGAAGCCTGCCACGCCGACACCCTGGCCCGCCCGGGTGCTCCTCACCAACGACGATGGCATCGACTCGGACTCCCTGGTGGCGCTGGCCCGGGCCTTCGCGCCTCTGGCCGAGACGTACGTGGTGGCGCCGGACCGGGACTGGAGCGCCAGCAGCACGGTGACCACGGTCTTCGTGGGGGACCGCTCCCTCACCGCGAGCCCGCGGGACCTGGGAGAGGGGATCACCGCCTGGGCCGTGCAGGGGAGCCCGGCCGACTGCGTCCTGCTGGGGCTGCGGGGGATCCTGGCCGAGCGTCCCCCCGACCTGATCATCTCGGGGGTGAACGGGGGACCCAACCTGGACCAGGCCTGGGTCCTGTCGGGGACCATCGGCGCGGTGCGCATGGCGGCCTCCCTGGGCGTGCCGGGGATCGCCGTCTCCGGCCTGGCCAGGGACGATGACCGGGCCATGGCGGCGGTGACCGGGTGGGTCGTGCGCCTGGCGTCCAGCCCGCCGGCGCGGTCGCTGAAGGAGGGGGACTACCTGACGGTGAGCCTGCCGCCGCTGCCGCCGGAGCGGATCACCGGCCTGGAGGTGGTGCGGCGGGCGTCCTGGCAGGCGCATCTGAGCCTGCGGCCCGAGGAAGGCGAGCCTCAGGAAGGCGGCACCCGCACCTGGCGGTTGCAGGCGCGGCGCCTGGAGCAGCCGCCGCCGGCCGGCACCGACGCGGCGGCCCTGGCCGCGGGGCGCATCGCCGTGGTCCCCATGCACCTGGACGAGCACGACGAGGCCCGCCTGGCCTCCGCCCCGGCCTGGCAGGGAGGCCTTCCCGCCTGGACGGCGCCGCCACCCCGGCCCTGAGCGCTCGCGTCCCCCCGCCGCCTCCCGGGGCACTTCCAGCTCAGTCCTGATCCTCGCCTGCGGGCCGCGCGGACGGTGGCGCCCCACGGCGCCAGGCCGTCGCCGGCCGGGTCAGCAGGGCGGCGGCGGTCTCGCGCGGGTCGTCCAGGCCGCCGGACAGGCGGTCGGCCAGGTGATCCAGCCGGTCGTGCCCCCAGAACAGCTCGCCGTCCAGCACGAAGGTCGGGACGCCGAAGACCCCGGCCGCCACGGCCTCCGCGGTGAGGCGGCGCAGGTCCTCCTTGATCTCCGGTGTGCGACAGCGCTCCTCCAGCTTGCCGGCCGGCAGCCCGGCCGCCTCCACCACGCCGGCCAGGACGGAGGGATCCTCCAGGTCCCGTCCCTCCCCCCAGGCGGCATGGGCCAGCGCGGCGCACAGTGCCAGCCCCCCTTGCTCGCGCCGGAACAGGCAGGCCACGCGCAGCGCCTGCAGGGAGCGGAAGGGGTGGGCCGGCGGACCGGTGATGGGCAGCCCCAGGCGGCGGGCGCAGCGGACCACGTCGGTGAAGGTGTAGGCGCGCTTGGTGGGGGACTCCACCGGCCCCACCAGACCCGCCGCTTCCAGCAAGGCGGCGTAGACCACCGGCCGGGGGGAGAAGGCGACGCCGTGATGGGCCGCGAAGGTCTCCACCTGGCGCAGGGCCAGCCAGGAGTAGGGAGAGACGAGATCGAAGTAGAAGGGGATGGTCCTCATGACCGTGCCTCCGCGGATGCCAGGCCGTCCAGGACCTGGCCCACCACCTGCCGCAGGTACGCGCCGGCGTCCGGGCGCGTGGCCCCCAGCTTCCCTTCCCGCGCCAGGCGCTCCTGGAGGGGCTGGCTGGCGAAGTAGAAGAGGAGGCTGCCGGCCACGGCCAGGTGCGCCAGGAACGGATCGACGGGCCGCAGCTCGCCTTGCCTGCGGCCCTGGGCCAGGATCTCGCGCAGGGTGGTGAATGGCGCCAGCAGCGAGCGTTGCGTCTCCCGATCCAGGTGCTCGCCGCCGGACATGAGCTCGCGCAGGAGCAGGATGGGCAGGGCCGGCCGGCGAGCGGCGGCGCTTCCGAGGAGGTCGGCGAAGCGGCCAAGGCGCTCGCGGGCGCTGCCGTTCTCCCGGCGCAGGCCGGCCAGGTCAGAGGCGAGGGGTGCCAGCAGGCCGGCCAGGACGGCGCGGTAGAGCCCCTCCTTGCCACCGAAGTGGTAGCTGACCATGGCCTTGTTGGCGCCGGCGCGGCGGGCGATGGCGTCCACCGTGGCCCCCTCGTACCCCTGCTCGGCGAACAGGTCGGCCGCCGCTGCCAGGAGCGCCTCCGGCGTGGAGGGGGGGCGCGTCTTCCACCTGAGAGTCGCCTGGGGCATGGAATCCTCCGTCTGAATCAAACGGTCGGTTGAATTGACCAAACGTTTAATTACTACGATTCCGCTTCTTGGTCAAGGGGGGCTGGCTTCCTCTAGTGAAGTTGTCGCGCCCGGGGGAGAGCGGACAGGTGGAGGGAGGCGCAGCGGGGCGATGCAGGCGCAGGCTGGGCTGGACAGGCGCGGGCGCCAGCCGGAGGGCGGACTACCAGCGGTTGTAGGCCGGGTGGCCGGGCTTCACCGCCACGAACACCCCCCGGCAGGTGGCGCAGACCTTGCCGCCGGCCTGAAGCGTCGCCTCCACCGTGGCGCGTTCGTCAGTGGAGTCCACCACCCGGGCGCGCAGGGTGATGGGTCCGTCGGTGGGAGTGGGGCGCTGCAGCTTCACGTGGTACTCGGCGGTGACGGTGCAGGGAGGGTGGTCCACGCCAGACCGCCGCATGAGGTGGTGGGCCGCGGTCCAGTTGCTGTGGCAGTCCAGCAGGGTGCCGATGATGCCGCCGGCGAGCATCCCCGGGAAGGCCTCGTGGTGCTTCGCCGCCCGCCAGGTGGCCACCACCTCGTCTCCCTCCACCATGCTCTTCACGTGCAGCCCCTGGTCATTGGCGGGGCCGCAGCCGAAGCAGATCCCTGCGGTGAAGTACGTATCCTGGAGGCTCTTTTCGGCAGTCACGGCGCGAGTCTAGCACGGTGCCTGCGGCGCGCTTGCAGCGCCATTCCCGTAGCCCGCAGTTACCAAACGAGGCCTCCGGGCCCGCCCCCGCCGTGACCAAATGGTGATCGAAGTCGCCTCCGGGCGGGGGCCCCCGCCTGAAACCCTTGCCGGTCCTGAGCTTGAGCCGGGCGTCCCTGACCGCACCCGATCTGGCACGAGTTTGGCTGAGGAGGGGCGGGGAATCCCGTGCACAGACCATCCCACACCCGGAGAAGCCATCCATGACCTCACGCACCTTGCCCTCTCTCCTGCTCGTCCTGGTGGCCGTCCTGGCTGGCGTGCTGGCCGCGGCCCCGGCCGGGGCCGGCTCCATGTCCCTGGCCTGGGACCCGGTGGCCGACGCCGACCTGGCCGGTTACCGGCTCGAGTACGGGACGGCGCCA
>JBFGDW010000273.1:0-4891 GCA_041580435.1 Candidatus Polarisedimenticolia bacterium
CCGCCCAAGTACCCACTTCACATGTTGCTGCTCGTGGCCCTGCGGGCTCTGACGTCCGGGCTCGAGCCGCAGTGGAGCGGCAGGGCTCTTTCCCTCGTCTGTAGCAGCGCGGCGGTGGGAGTGCTGGCTGCGCTGGGCCTCCGGCTCACCGGTTCACGAACCGCCGCCATGGCCGGCTCAGCCTTTCTGGCCTTTCTTCCCTGGTTCTTGTGGGCCAGCGTGTCGACCAGTGTCGAGCCCCTGTTCATCCTGCTGGTCGTGGCGGCGACGGCGCTGGCTGTGTCCGGCCGCGACCACGCGGCCGTGGTGGTGGCTGGTGTTTCCTGCCTCGTGCGCTACGAAGGCTTTATCGTCCTCATGTGCATCACTCTGCCCCATCTCCGCCGGTGGCGCAGACCCCGAGAGCAACGGCTGATCGCGCTCGCAGCTGGAGCAGGCCTCCTGGCACTGGCTTCCATCCTGGGGTTGAGTTACGTGTTCACAGGCGATTCGCTGGGGTTCTTGCTCCTCAACATGGGTGCGACCAAGACTCTCGCGATTTACCCGGAGCGCATCGCTGTCCGGCTGCTCTATCCCGTGGCCTTCTATTTCCTGGCGACACCCGTCGTGGCTTACCTGGCCGCCTTGGGAGCCATCCTTGCCTGGCTGCGCCGCTTGCCGGGATTCGGCCTGCTCGTGCTCACGACCGGTAGTCTCTGGCTCTTCCAGACGACTCTCATGGCGCTCGAGGTGACCGTCACCGAGATGCGTTATCTCATGTATGGCGGGGTCCTCTTGCTGGTTCCCGCTGGGCTGGCGGCGGCTGAGCTCGTAAGCCTTCTCACGCAGGCCGCCACCCGTCACTTGAGGCCCTGGGTCAGGAGTGTGGCGCTCCTCGCCCTGGTGGTCATGCCCGTGCTCGTCCAGGTCCGCATGGGCTACGAGATCTGCCGCCGCGCCGACCAGCGACTTCGCGCTGGCCTGGCCGTGGGTGCATCCGTGGCCGCCATGGCTGGAGGGCCAACTACGGTCGTCGCCCTGCGTCGACATGGTAGCTTGATCCGCTTAGAGTTCGAGCGTCGTAGCCTGGAGCTTTCCCCCGTGGCCATGGAGTTCATCGAGCCAGGAAAGGAGGAGCAGATCCTGCTGGAGACCGGGGCTGAGTACCTGGTATTCCCACGCGACAGTGAGATCGCAGCGGCCAGGTATCCGCTGCTGGGGGGTAAGGAGCAATCCGTGTTAGGAGAGGCGGTTGAGTACATCCGGATGGACGAGATTCCGTTGGAGGAAGTGCCGGCCGCTCACCTAGCTCCGGGGACCTACTCCCGGAACGCCTCGCTGATCATCTACCAGATCCATCCCCTCTAGGCCCGTGCCCGCCCACTCGATTCGTTGGCACCCTCCACGGATCCTGGTATGATCACCTCAAAGCGACCCAGCAAGGCATGAGCGACTTCGGTGCCAGGTACTCTCGATAGGACGCCAGCAAGAAGATGACCACCAAGATCCTGGGCATCTCCGCCTACTACCACGATAGCGCCGCCTGCCTGGTGGTGGACGGCGAGATCATGGCCGCCGCCCAGGAGGAGCGCTTCACCCGCAGGAAGCACGACTGGCGCTTCCCGTCCCAGGCCGTGGCCTACTGCCTGAGGGAAGGAGGGCTGGCCAGCGCCGCCGAGCTGGACCACGTGGTCTTCTACGACAAGCCGCTGGTGAAGTTCGAGCGGCTGCTGGAGACCTACGCGGCCTACGCCCCTCTGGGTTTGAAGTCGTTTCTCAAGGCCATGCCCCTGTGGCTCAAGGAGAAGCTCTGGACCCGGGACAACATCGCCGACGATCTGGACTACGACGGCTCCATTCTCTTCACCGAGCACCACGAGTCCCACGCCGCCAGCGCCTTCTTCCCGTCGCCGTTCCGGCGCGCCGCCATCCTCACCATGGACGGCGTGGGGGAATGGGCCACCGCCAGCCTGGGGCTGGGCGAGGGGAACCGTATCCGCATCCTCAAGGAGATCCACTTCCCCCACTCGGTGGGGCTGCTCTACTCGGCCTTCACCTACTTCACCGGCTTCAAGGTCAACAGCGGCGAGTACAAGCTCATGGGCCTCGCCCCGTACGGTGAGCCGAAGTATGCCGATCTGATCCTGGATGAGCTGGTCGATGTCAAGGAAGACGGCTCCCTCAAGCTGAACATGACGTACTTCGACTACTGCGCCGGCCTGAAGATGACCAATCGCCGCTTCGCCGCCCTCTTCGGCGGCCCGGCCCGGCGGCCCGAGAGCAAGCTCACCCAGCGGGAGATGGACATCGCCGCCTCCATCCAGGTGGTCACCGAGACCATCATGCTGCGCATGGCCGAGTTTGCCCAGAAGGAGACCGGCGCCGAGAACCTGGTCCTGGCCGGGGGGGTGGCCCTGAACTGCGTGGGCAACGGGCGCATCCTGCGGGAGGGGCCGTTCAAGAACCTCTGGATCCAGCCGGCGGCAGGCGATGCCGGCGGCGCCCTGGGGGCCGCCCTCTTCGTCCACCACCAGATCCTGGGCGGCGCCCGCCAGGTGGACGAGCGCCGCGACCTCCAGAAGGCGACCCTGCTCGGGCCGGCGTTCGACGACGACGCCCTCGCCGGCTTCATCCGGGACAATGGCATCGAGGCCGAGCGGTACGACGACCCCGAGGCCCTGGTGGAGCGGGTAGCCCAGGTCATGGAAGAGGAGAACGTGGTGGGCTGGTTCCAGGGCCGGATGGAGTTCGGCCCCCGGGCCCTGGGGGCGCGCTCCATCCTGGGCGACGCCCGCAGCCGCGACATGCAGACCAAGATGAACCTGAAGATCAAGTTCCGGGAGTCGTTCCGCCCCTTTGCGCCGTCGGTGGCCCTGGAGAGCGTCTCGGACTTCTTCCAGCTGAGCACCGAGAGCCCCTACATGCTCCTGGTGGCCGGCGTGCAGGAGAGCCGCCGGCTGCCGGTGGCGGACAACGGCTACCAGGGGCTCGACAAGCTCAAGATGATCCGCTCGCAGGTGCCCGCCATCACCCACGTGGACTACTCGGCGCGGGTCCAGACCGTCTCCCGCCAGGACAACCCGCTCTACCACCGGCTCATCCAGCGGTTTGGCGAGCGGACGGGCTGCCCGGTCATCGTCAACACGTCGTTCAACGTGCGGGGCGAGCCCATCGTCTGCACCCCCGAGGACGCCTACCGCTGCTTCACCCGCACCAACATGGATTACCTGGTGCTGGGGCCCTACGTCATCGACAAGACCCGGCAGAACCTGCCGCCCATCGACACAAGCTGGCAGCAGGAGTTCGAGCTGGACTAGGGCCCCGGGCCCGGGAGAGCCACCCCATGCCGCGCAAGAAGAAACCGTCCGAGACCCGCCAGGCCCGCCAGTTCGGGCTCGTGCTCACCGGCCTACTCCTGGCGGTGGCGGCGGCGTTCCAGTTCCTGGGCGGCCACCCCTTCCGGGCACGGGTGGCCGCCGGAGTGGCGGCCCTTGTGGCGGCCCTGACCCTGCTGGCCTTCCCCCTGTGGCTCGCCTTCTTCCGCCGCTGGATGAAGCTGGCCAACGTCATGGGCACGGTCATGTCCATGGTGATCCTGACGCTGTTCTACTACCTGTTCTTCACCCCCATCGCCCTGACCATCCGGCTGTTCGGGAAGCGGCCCCTGGACCTGGCGTGGAAGGACGGGAAGGCGACATACTGGATCGACAAACCGGAGGCGCCGGCCACCCTGGAGCGCTACCAGAGGCAGTTCTGATGGCTAAGATCTCGATCCTGCGGGAGTTCTGGACCTTCCTGAGCCAGCGGAAGAAGTACTGGCTCATGCCCATCGTGCTCATGCTGCTCATGCTGGGCCTCCTGCTGGTGTTCACCGCCAACAGCGCCCTGGCGCCCTTCATCTACACTCTTTTCTAGGCGCGCGTCCGGCCCTGGGCCGGACGGGGGACCATGCAGGCGGCGCACAGCATGTCCACACGGCCCGGCCCCGGGGCCGGGGAGGCCTCGACCCCCCTCCCGGGGCCGGTGGGGCTGGTCATCGGCCAGCTCACCCACGGTGGGTCGGAGCGGCAGCTCTACGAGCTGGCCCGCTCCCTGCAGGACCGCGGCGTGGAGACCCACGTCTTCTGCCTGTCCCAGGCGACCACCCCCTATGGCGGGGCGCTGGCGGAGGCAGGGATCCCGGTGCACACCCTCCCGCGCCGCCGAGGGGTGGAGCTGCGCCGCGTCCGCCTTCTGGCCGGAGAGCTCCGCCGCCGGCGCATCTGGCTGGCTCACTCCTACCTCTTCATCGCCAACGCCTACGCCCGGGCCGCCTGCGCCCTGGCCGGTGTGCCCGCCTTCCTGCCGTCGGTGCGCAATCTGGAGCCGCGCCGCTCCCGGGCCGCCCGCCTGGTGGACGGGCTGGTCCTGCGGGGAGCGGAACGGGTCCTGGTAAACGCCGAGTTTTTGGGCCAGTGGGTGGCCTCGGCCTACCGGGTGGATGGGGCGCGGGTGCGGGTCGTTCCCAACGGGCTGGACACGTCGCGCTTCGCCGCCGTCCCACCACTTCCCGTCCAGCGCGACGGCGGGCCGGTGGTGGGCAGCATCTCCCTGTTCAAGCCCCAGAAGCGCATCTCCTTCCTGCTGGAGGTGGCGCGACGAGTGCTGGCGAGGCGGCCTGGCGTCCGCTTCCGCCTGGTGGGGGACGGGCCGCAATTCACCGAGATGCTGGCGCTGCGGGAGCGGATGGGGCTGGCCGGGTCGGTGGAGATGCCGGGGCAATCCGAGGCGGTCCCCGCCGAGCTGGCCGGGATGGACCTGTTCGTCCTGGCCTCGGACCGGGAGGGGATGCCCAACGCCGTGCTGGAGGCCATGGCCGCGGCGCGGCCGGTGGTGGCCAGCGCGGTGCCGGGGACCGACGAGGTGGTGTGCC
>JBFGDW010000274.1:0-4885 GCA_041580435.1 Candidatus Polarisedimenticolia bacterium
AGCTTGGCGTTGAACTTGAGGCGTCCCACCCGGGACAGGTCATAACGCTGTGAGTCGAAGAACATGCTCTCGAACAGGTTCCTGGCCGACTCCAGGGTGGGAGGATCCCCCGGGCGCAGGCGGCGGTACAGCTCCAGCAGGGCCTCCTCGGAGGACTTGACCGAATCCTTGGCCAGGGTGTCCACCAGGACGCTGCCCACGTCGTCGTCCTCGGGGAAGCAGACCTTCACCGACCCCAGCTTCTTGGAGGCGATGAGCTGCCAGTGCTGCGGCTCCAGGACGGTGTTCACCTCCACCAGGACCTCGCCGGTGCTGGCGTCGATGATGTCCTCCAGGGCCCGGCTACCCTCCAGGGCCTCGGGCTGCACCTCGACCTTCTTGATGCGGGCCTTCTCCAGGGCGGCGATGGCCGAGCGGCGCACCTTCTTGCCCTTGCGGACCAGCGGCTCCTTCTTCTTGGGATCGGCGACGCTCTCGGCGGCGCGTCGACCCACCAGCCCCGGGCTGACCTTCCAGAAGAACTTCTTGCCGTCGTGCTCGATCTCCTCGGCGGCGTAGAACCGGCCCAGGATCTCCTCGTCGGTGGACAAGCCCAGCACCCGGAGGAAGACCGTGCCGGGGAACTTGCGCTTCCGGTCGATGCGCACCGACATGAGGTTCTTGGCGTCGTACTCGAACTCCACCCAGGACCCCCGGTACGGGATGACCTTGGCCATGAAGACGCTACGGTCCTCGCTGGACTGGAAGAACACGCCCGGGGAGCGGTGGAGCTGGCTCACGATGACCCGCTCGGTGCCGTTGATGACGAAGGTGCCGTGCTCGGTCAGGAGCGGGATCTCGCCGAAGTAGACCTCCTGCTCCTTGATGTCCCGGATGGTCTTCTCCTTGCCCTCGGCGGCCTTCTCGAACACCACCAGCCGCACCGTGACCTTGAGGGGCACGGTGAAGGTCATCCCGCGCTCCTGGCTCTCATCCACGTCGTACTTCAGCTGCAGCTCCACGGTGTCGCCGCAATCGTCGCAGACGCTGGGCTCGTTGGGATTCTCCATCCCGCAGTACGGACAGGAGATCTCACCCACCCGGCGCGAGGTCCCCATGAGGAGGCCCTTGCACGACTGGCAGGTGATCCGCAGCTTGTCCAGCCCCTTGAGGCGCCCGCACTTGCACTCCCAGTTGCCAATGGAGTACTCCACGAACTCCAGGGAGCAGTTCTCGCGGAAGTCGGTGATGGGGAAGATGGACTTGAAGACCGCCTGCAGGCCGGTGTCCTCCCGGTCCTGGGGCGGCACGTACATCTGCAGGAAGCGCTCGTAGGAGCGCTTCTGGACCTCGATGAGATTCGGGATGGGGATCGTAGACTTGATCTTCGAGTAATCAACCCGCTCGCGGGCCGTTCGATCACCGTTCGTGGACATCTCAGGCAGTACCCCAGGAAATGGAGAAGCGGCGGATCGCCCGCCGCGCGGATCCCCCGCCGGCGGCACGCCGCCGCGCGAGGGGGTGTCTTGGCGGAGCTACTTGATCTCCACCTTGGCGCCGGCCTCCTCGAATTTCTTCTTGATGCTCTCGGCCTCTTCCTTGTTGACGCCTTCCTTGACGGGCTTGGGCGCCGCCTCCACCAGGTCCTTGGCCTCCTTGAGGCCCAGGCTGGTGACCTCGCGCACCGCCTTGATCACGTTGATCTTCTTGGCGCCGACTTCGGTAAGGATGACGTCGAACTCGGTCTTCTCCTCCTCCGCCGCCGCGGCACCGGCGGCCGGCATGCCTGCCGCCGCCACCGCCACCGGGGCTGCCGCGCTGACGCCCCACTTCTCCTCGAGCATCTTGACGAGCTCGGCCGCCTCCATCACCGTGAGTCCGGACAGGGACTCCGCAATCGACTGCAGATCCGCCATGCTTCAGGTCCTCCTGTGCGCGGCCCGTGCGGGCCGCGTGAAATTCTCCGATGAGGCGGCCTAGCCGGCCGTCTCCGAAAGCTTCTTCTGGCGCTCGCCCAGGGCCCGGGCCAGCTGCGTCCCCGGCGTGGCCAGCAGGCGCACCAGCTTGGCCGCCGGCGCCTGCAACATGCTCAGGAGCTGGGCCCGGATCTCCGGCAGGCCCGGCAGCTTGGCCAGGGCCTCCAGCCCCTCGGCCTCCACCAGCTGCCGCCCCTCCACGACACCCACCCGGAGCTGCAGGGCCGGGTTGTCCTTGGCGAACTCGGACAGCGCCTTGGCCAGGGCCACCGGGTCGCCGCTGTTGTAGGCCACCGCCGTGGGGCCCTGGAACCGCCCCGGGCGCGGCTCCAGGGGCGTCCCGGCCACCGCCCGCAGGGCCAGGCGGTTCTTCACCACCCGGTAGCTGGAGTCGGTGTCCCGGACCTTCCGGCGCAGCTCGTTCACCTGGGTGACGGTCAGGCCGGCGAAGCCCACCAGGACGGCGTTCTGGGCCTGCTGGAACCCCTGCCGGAGCACCTCGATCTCGGCGGTCTTCTCGGTGCGGTTCACAGCCCCTCCTCCTTGGCCTTCTCCATCTCGGTGATGTCCAGGGGGATTCCGGGGCCCATGGTGGACGACAGGGTGCAGGACCGGACGAACTTCCCCTTGGCCGCCGACGGCTTGGCCTTGAGCACCGCCTGGATGAAGGCGCGGGCGTTGTCGGCCAGCTTGTCAGGGGCGAAGCTCAGCTTCCCCACGCCGGCGTGGATGATGGAGGTCTTGTCCACCCGGAACTCCACCTTGCCGGCCTTGATCTCCTGGACCGCCTTGCCCACGTCGAAGGTCACGGTCCCCGTCTTGGGGTTGGGCATGAGGCCCCGGGGCCCCAGGATCTTGCCCAGGCGCCCCACCTCCTTCATCATGTCCGGGGTGGCCACCACCGCATCGAAATCGGTCCAGCCCCCCTGGATCTTCTCGGCCATCTCCTTGCCGCCCACGTGATCGGCGCCGGCGGCCTCGGCCTCCTTGAGCTTCTCCCCGGCGGCGAACACCGCCACGCGCTTGGTCTTGCCGATGCCGTGGGGCAGGACCACCGTCCCGCGGACCATCTGATCGGCGTGGCGCGGGTCCACGCCCAGCAGCATGGCCACCTCCAGCGTCTCGTCGAACTTGGCGTAGGACGCCGCCTTGGCCAGCTCCACGGCGGCATTGAGGCCGTAGGGCCCCGCCTCCACCTTCTGCCGGGCCTGCGTGTATTTCTTGCCGTGCTTGCCCATCTCCGTCCTCTCCCGGCCGTCAGCCGACGATCTCGATGCCCATGCTCCGGGCGCTGCCCTCGATGATGCGCGTGGCAGCGGCCAGGTCATAGGCGTTGAGATCGGGCATCTTGGTCTTGGCGATCTCCTCCACCTGGGCCCGGGTCACCTTCCCCACCTTGTTCTTGTTGGGCTCGCCCGAGGCCTTGGCCAGACCGGCGGCCCGCTTGAGCAGGATGGACGCCGGCGGGGTCTTGGTGATGAAGGTGAAGGTGCGGTCGGCGTAGACCGTGATCACCGCCGGGATGATGAGACCCTGCTGTCCCTGGGTGCGGGCGTTGAACGCCTTGCAGAACTCCATGATGTTGACGCCGTGCTGCCCCAGGGCCGGGCCCACCGGCGGCGCCGGCGTGGCCTGCCCCGCCGGGCAGTGCAGCTTGACGTATCCCACGACCTTCTTCGCCATGAATCACTCCCGCCGCCCCGCGGGCGGCGCATGCCTCAGGCCTTCTCCACCTGCAGGAACTCCAGCTCCACCGGTGTGGCCCGCCCGAAGATGGTCACCATGACCTTCAGGGTGGACCGGTCCGGGTTGACCTCCTCCACCGAACCGGTGAAGTTGGAGAACGGGCCGTCCACGATGCGGACCGTCTCCCCCACCGAGTACTCGAACTTGGGCTTGGGCTTCTCGGCAGCCTCCGAGACCTGGTTGATGATCCGGTCCACCTCGTCCTGGGTCAGGGGAGTGGGCTTGTTGCCGGCGCCCACGAAGCCCGTGACCTTGGGGGTGTTCTTCACCACGTGCCAGGCCTCGTCGGACATCTCCATGTGCACCAGCAGGTAGCCCGGGAAGAACTTCTTGGCCGAGACCACCCGCTGGCCGTCCTTCACCTCCACCACGTCCTGCATGGGGATGAGCACCTCGCCGATGGAATCGGTCATGCCCATGGCCTCCACCCGCTGCACAAGGGACTCGCGCACCTTGTTCTCATAGCCCGAGTAGGTGTGGACGATGTACCACTTCTTCGCCATGACTGCTGCCTCGCTCATGATCACGCGGTGAAGAAGTCCATGATGTTGCCGACCACCTGCCGGACCAGCATGTCCACCAGCCACAGGAAGATCGCGAAGATGAAGGACGTCACGATGACCACGACCGTCGTGCCCTGGACCTCTTTCAGACTGGGCCACGTGGTCTTCCTCAGCTCGGTGCGAACCTCGGTGAGGAAGGCCACCATGCGATTCCACCAGCTCACAGCGCTTTCTCCCGCCCCCCGTGCGGCCAGGGCCCCCTTGGGAGACCCTGGCAGGCCAGGAGGGATTCGAACCCCCAACCCTCGGTTTTGGAGACCGATGCTCTACCAGTTCGAGCTACTGGCCTGTACCCGGCCCGGCCCTCCGGCGTCTGCATCCCGGCCCTACTTCCCCTCCCTGTGGACCGTGTGCTTCCGGCAGAACCGGCAAAATTTCTTGAATTCAAGCTTCTCCGACGTGTTCTTCTTGTTCTTGGTGGTGGAGTAATTCCGGCGCTTGCACTCCTGGCAGGCCATCTGGAGGAGGTCCCGCATGGCCCTACTCCACGATCTCGGTGACGCTGCCCGCGCCCACCGTGCGGCCGCCCTCGCGGATGGCGAACCGCAGCCCCTTGGCCATGGCGATGGGGGTGATGAGGTTCACCACCAGGCTCGTGTTGTCTCCCGGCATCACCATCTC
>JBFGDW010000275.1:0-4878 GCA_041580435.1 Candidatus Polarisedimenticolia bacterium
CGCCTCCATCGGGGTCCAACACTTGCTCACACAAGGGTTTGAGGATTCGCTGGCGCTGCAGGTCCTGGCCGGGATCGGCCTGGCCGCCGCCGCCGGGCTGCGGGCCTTCCTCCCGCCCCTGCTGGTGGGTCTGCTGGCCCGCCTGGACCTGATTCCCCTGCGCCCCGAGCTGGGCTGGCTCGAGTCCACGCCCGCCCTGGTGATCCTGGGGACGGCCGTGGCGGTGGAGGCGCTGGGGGACAAGATCCCGGTGGTTGACCACGCCCTGGACGTCATCGGGACGGTCCTCAAGCCCGCCTCCGGGGCCCTGGTCCTGGCCACCCCCCTGCTGGATCTCTCCCCGGCCATGGCCCTCATCCTGGGGCTGGTGCTGGGCGGCTCGGTGGCGGGCACGGTGCACCTGGCCAAGTCGGGGCTGCGCCTGGCCTCCACCGGCACCACCGCCGGCCTGGGCAACCCGGCCCTCTCCCTGGCCGAGGATGGCCTGTCGGCCAGCGGCACCGTTCTGGCCCTCTTCGCCCCCATGCTGCTGCTGGCCCTGCTGGTGGTGGGCCTCATCGTCCTGCGGCGGGTCATTCGCTGGATGCAGGCCCGCGTCCGCCCCCCCGCTGCCTCGCTATGACCCGTCGGAGGAGGAACCCTTGAACGCCCTAGACGTCCAGGCGATCACCAAGCACTACGAGAAGCATGTGGCCGTGGACGGCGTCTCCTTCGCCGTGCCCAGGGGGAGCGTCTCCGGCCTGCTGGGCCCCAACGGCGCCGGCAAGACCACGTCCATCCGCATGATCCTCAGGATCCTGGTCCCGGACAGCGGGACGGTGCGCATCCTGGGCCAGGAGCCGTCGCCTGCCATCACGGACCGCGTGGGGTATCTGCCCGAGGAGCGCGGCCTGTACGGCAAGATGAAGGTGCTGGATCACCTGTTCTTCCTGGGGGAGATCAAGGGAGTCGAGCGCCGGACCTGCGCCCGCCGCATCGACGCCTGGATGGAGCGGCTTCAGATCGCCGACTGGAAGGAGCGCAAGGTGGAGGAGCTCTCCAAGGGGATGCAGCAGAAGATCCAGTTCATCGGGACGGTTCTCCACGAGCCGGAGCTGCTCATCCTGGACGAGCCCTTCTCCGGACTGGATCCGGTCAACACCAACCTGCTCAAGGACGTGGTCCTGGATCTGAACCGGAAGGGCACCACCGTCATCTTCTCGGCCCACGTGATGGAGCAGGTGGAACGGATATGCGAGGCCATCTGCCTCATCAACAAGGGCAAGGTGGTGGTGGAGGGCAAGCTGTCAGAGGTCAAGCAGCGCTACGGCACCAACACGGTGGTTCTGGGCTTCGACGGAGACGGGAGCTTCCTGCGCCAGCTCCCGGAGGTGGAGCGGATTGACCTGCATGGCAACTATGCCGAGATGCGCATCCAGGACGGCGCCGACCCCGGCCGCATCCTCAGCACGGCCATGGCCAAGGTCAAGGTCAAGCGCTTCGAGGTGATGGAGCCCACGCTGAACAGCATCTTCATCGACCTGGTGGGCGGCAGCGCGGAGGAGGCGCTGGGGCGCCCGGCGGAGGAGCTGGCCACAGGCGGCAACGGCCGAGTACCGGGAGGGGCCCATGTCTAAGGTCTGGGCGGTCATCAAGCGCGAGTACCTGGTGCGGGTGAAGAAGCGCTCGTTCATCATCCTGACGCTGCTGGGCCCGCTCCTCATCGTCGGCGTGTACTCCCTGCCGGTCCTGTTCATGTCCCTGAGCAGCAAGGACCAGCACCTGGCCCTGGCCGACCTGTCGGGCACCATGGCCGAGCCGTTCCGGCGCAGCATGTCCGAGGGGAACCGGCTGGTGCCCGAGGACGGTGACGAGTCCGGCGGGCGCGGCGGCTTCCGCATCGACCGGAGCCGCTACCGTCTCACCGACGCCACCCGGCCCGGCGAGTCTCCCGCCGAGGCGAGGACGCGCCTCAACGAGACCCTGGCCGCCGGCGAGTTCGACGCCTACCTCATCATCGGTCCCGATCCCGACGCCGAGGGGAACTTCGTCTACGGCAGCCGCTCCTCGGCCGACGTCCCCGGCGCCGTGGAGCGGGCCCTCACCCGGGCCGCGGTCACCGAGCGCTCCCGCCAGGGCGGGCTGGGCCTGGATGCCGACGAGATCACCGCCCTCACCCGCCCGGTGCAGGTCAACCCGGTGCGGGTGAGCAAGACCGGCGCCGAGATCTCCGAGGGCTCCGGTCAGCGGGCCACGGTCATCGGCATGGTGTGGGGGATGAACTTCATCTTCTACCTCACGTTCCTCATCTGGGGGACCACCATCATGCGCGGCGTCATCGAGGAGAAGAGCTCCCGGATCATGGAAGTGCTGCTGTCGTCCATCACCCCCACCCAGTTCATGGTGGGCAAGGTCACGGGCATCGGCCTGGTGGCTCTGACCCAGCTGGCGGTCTGGGTGGGCTGCGCCCTGGCCTTGACCCTGGGCGGCGCCGCCTCCCTGCCCCGGATCGCCGATCTGGTCAGCGGCGTGGACGCGACGCTGTTCGGGTGGTTCCTGATCATGTTCCTGCTGGGATTCTCCATCTACGCCCTCCTGTTCGCCGCGGTGGGCTCCATCTGCACCACCGACCAGGAGTCCCAGCAGGCGGCCCAGCCGGTCATGCTGTTCATCGTGATGGCGTTCTTCGCCCTGTTCGCGGTGCAGCGGTCCCCTGATTCCACCTTTGCCGTGGTGGCCTCCCTGTTCCCCCTCAGCTCGCCCCTGGTGCTCCTCATGCGCCTGGGGATCACCGAGCCGCCGGTGTGGCAGATCGGCCTGGCCCTCCTGCTCCAGGTGGCAGCGGTCTTCGGCGCGGCCTGGCTGGCCGCCCGCATCTTCCGGGTGGGCACCCTCATGTACGGCAAGCGGGCCACCATCCCGGAGATCTGGAGGTGGATCCGGGCGGCCTGAGGCCCGGGTTGCCGGCCCCTCCCCGCGGCCTTACAGTCCCCCTGTTGAGGAGGAAGGGAGGGACGGCGACGGTGGCCCGCCTGCGCACGGCAGTCCTTTGTCTCACCGCCAGCGTGGCGGTCCTCTGCCCCGTGACGTCCCGGGGCAGCGACCGTGTGGACTTCCGCTACCGGGTCGATCTGACCCGGCGGCCCGCGGAGGTCGTCGCCCACTTCCCGGTGCGCGAGCGCAAGGACTTCGCCTTCCTGACCACCATGAGCGGACAGCCGGTCCGGAACCTGAAGGTCCGGGACGCCAGGGGCGAGCGCGCCGTCCAGGCCACCGACACGCCGGGCCTGTACCGGGTCAGCGGACTGGCGCCCGGGATGGTCGAGGCCAGCTACACCCTCCAGATTGACCCGGACTGCGGCCGGGGGTCGTGCCAGGACGATCACGGCGCCATGTTCACCGGGGCGTCGGTCCTGCTCCATCCCATGGGAGTGGATCCCGAGTATCACAGTCCGGCCCGCATCGAGCTGGTGATGCCCACGGCCTGGAGCCTGGTGAGCACGCGGGGGGAGCGTGAGAACGAGGTCACCACCGGTAGCCTGGCCGCCCTGGGAGCTCTTCCCATCCTGGCGGGGGATCAGTTCCTGGAACGCACGCCCGGCGGGGAGATGCTGGTGATCCCGCGCGCCGGCTGGCACGCCAGCCCCGAGGCGGTGGGGACGGTGCTGGCCGCCTTCCTGCGCGAGCACGAGCGGCTGCTGGGCGGCCGCGGACCGCGGGACGAGGCATCGGTCCTGCGCGTGCTGCCGGGGGCGATGGACGCCGGCGCCCTGACGCTCATCTCGCCGCGCCTGGGGGTGCTCATGCTGCCGGCCCGCGCCGAGCGCCAGCAGCTGGCCATGGTGATGGTCCGGCCCCTGGGGGAACTGTTCCAGCGCCGCCTGCAGTCGGGGCTGGCCGGCGCCCAGGGCCCGGCCACCCGCTGGTGGCGCGAGGGGTTCACCGAGTACACCACCCTGCTGGCTGCGGTGCGCTCCAGGGCCCTGTCCGAGGATCGCCTCATCGCCCGCCTGCGCGACGCGTGGCTCAACGTGTCGCGCCACTCCCCCCTGGCCCGGCGCACCAGCCTGGTGGAGGCCGGGGCCATGGAAGGCCCCGAGGCCGATGCCTTCGTCCGTGACGGCGGCCTGCTGGCCTGCTTCCTGCTGGACGTCCGGCTGCGCCGGGGGAGCGGCTACACCAGCGGCCTGGGCGAGCTGCTGGCCGCCACCCGGGGACGCCAGGTGGACAACGCCCTGCTGCGCCGCGAGGCCTCCCGCCTGGCCCGGGCCGACATGGGCCCGCTGCTGACGGCCGCGGTGGGGAGCACCGAGCCGCCCCCCCTGGCGGCGGAGGCGGTGCTGGCCGGGCTGGAGCTCATCGACGCCGGGACCGGCGAGCCGTACCTGGGCCTGGAGCTGGAGCCCGGAGCCACCGTCATCGCCCGGGTGGCCGACGCGGGACCGGCCCGGGCGCGCGGGCTGAAGGCCGGCGACCGGATCGTGAGCATCGACGGCATGCCCCTGGCGGAGCCGGGGGACCTGGAGGCGCTCCTGAACGGGCGCCGCCCCGGCGAGCCGCTGGAGGTGAGCGTCCTCAGCGAGAAGGGGGACAGCTACACCGCCGTCCTGGAGCTGTGGGAGCGGGTGGAGCCCACGCTGCGGCGCGTGGCCCAGCCCTCCCTGGCCGCCGCCAACGCCTGGCTGAACCTCACCCGGGGCGACGCCACCACCTTCGTCAATTGACCGGCGGCGCCGCGCCGCCCCCACCCAGCCTCTCCTCCAGCTTGCGAATCACCTCCCGGGCCCGCTCCGCCTCGGCCTGCTGCGGGTCTTCCGCCAGGGATCGGCGCATCTCCTCCAGGGCCAGGTCGGGGCGATCCTGCAGGCCGAGGTACACGCCCGCGCGGCCGGCCCGGGC
>JBFGDW010000276.1:0-4764 GCA_041580435.1 Candidatus Polarisedimenticolia bacterium
GAGGAAGGTGCAGGACAGCCAGCGGGGATGATCTTCAAGGCCGCGGGCCACCGACTCGGCGAAGACCAGGCGCCGATCGGCCGCCGGCTCCTGGTGGATCACGTACCCGGGCCCCTGGCGCCGGGTCCAGCCCGGCACCGGCTCCAGGCGCGCGCCGTCGGGTCGGGGGGAAGCCATGACCCCTTCATCATGACGGGTCCCGGCGGGGTGTCAAGGCGCGTCCCGCTGGGGGCGGTGGCGAACCTGCGGGACCGCCCGTGCGTATGAGCAGCAGCGCAGGGAGGAGAGCATGGACAAGCGGCTGACGCGGGACCCGTCCCGCGCCGTCCTGGGCGGCGTGGCGGCGGGCCTGGGCGACTACCTGGACGTGGACCCGGTGATCATCCGCCTGGTCTTCGTCATCCTCTGCCTGGCGGGCGGCTCGGGGCTGATCCTGTACGTGGTCTGCTGGCTCATCATCCCCCGGGCCGACGACCCGGTGCGGTCCGACTCCGGCTCGGCGCCCCCCGCGGACCGCCTCGCCGAGGAGATGCGCGAGGCCGGGGAGCGCGTGGTGGGCAACCTCAAGCGCTCGGCGCGCGAGCCGGGGAGGGGGCGCATGGTGGCAGGCGGCCTCCTCATCGCCCTGGGTGTCATCTTCCTGGTGGAGCAGCTCCATCCCATCTGGTGGCTCAACCTGCGCCACCTGTGGCCGCTGCTGCTCATCGGGGTGGGAGTCGTGATCCTGCTGCAGGCCCGGGACGGCGGGTCGCGGCCGTGAGCCAGGGGAGCGTGGCCTGGCGCCGTGTGGCCCGTGGCATGGGCCTCGTGGGAGTGGGATGCTTCCTGCTGGCCAGCACCAGCGGCTGGCTCCCCTGGTCGTTCTGGGGCGCGCTCCTGCCGTTGTGGCCCGTCCTCCTCATCGCCCTGGGCATACGCCTGGTGTTCGAGCGCACGCGGCTCCCCTGGCTGGTCCTGCTGGCCCCGGCGCTGGTGCTTGGGACCATGGCGTGGGTGGCCGTGGGGGGCACCGGGGGCCTGCGGCCCACGGGGGTCACCGAGCCGGTGCAGGTGGAGCGCACGGCCGGGGCGTCCCGCTGGGTCCTGGAGGCGGAGATGGCCCACGGCGAGCTGGACCTGGCCGGCCGCGTGCTGGACCCGTCGCTGCTGCTCGAGGGTGAGGCGACGGCAACCGGCTCTCCCGCCCGGCTGCGCCTGGCCGGCGGCGGCACCTCGCCCAGGGTGATCCTGGAGGGGGGGAGACGCTACCGCGCCTTCCGCCTGGGCAACCCCTGGAGCCGGTGGCGGCTGGACCTGGCCGAGGACCTCCCGGTGGCCCTGGACCTGCGCCTGGCCCTCACCAGCGGGCGTCTGGACCTGGCCGGCGTGCCGGTGGCCTCCCTGGACCTGGAGGGTGCCCTCAACGACCTGGACCTGCGCCTGGGGCGTCCCGACCAGGACGTCTCCATCTGGATCGAGGGAGCGCTGTCCAGCCTGCGCCTGGAGGTCCCGGCAGGGGTGCCGGTGCGCTCGGACGTGGACGGGGCGTTCAACATGGTGCGCGGGGAGCGGGGAGGGGAGGGCCCCGGGTACCGGATCAGGGTGGACGGGGCCTTCAACCGGGTGGACGTCCGCGCGCCGTGAGCAGGGGCTCCGTCCCGGCGCTCACTCCTCCCGCTGGGGCTCGGTTCCGGGCTCGTAGAGGTCCAGCAGCTTGGAGATCCCGGCGTCCCGGAGCTGCTGCTGAAAGCGATCCACCAGCTCCACGTAGCTGAGGACCACGGCCTTGCGCTCCTCCGGGGACATCTCCACCAGGGGAAACCGGTCCATGGCGGCGGCGGTCCGCTCCAGGATCTTCAGGTACTCCCCCACGTAGATGGAACCCAGGCCCCGCTGGCGCATGCCGTCGGCGCTCCTTTCCCCCCATTTGTCTCATCTTCACGCGGCCGGCGCAAGGCGTGGCCGGAGAGCCTGGGAGGCCGGCGCCCATGGGCCCGCCGCGAGCCGCGGCACGCACGTGGTCCCCTCGCGCCCGCCCGGATCGGTTGACTCGGCGCCACCCGAGTCTCTAGGATGGCGCCGGCCGCCTGCTCCCACCGGCGCCCGGGGGCGCCGGGGGGACCGCCCGCCGCAGGCTTCCCTCAGGAGGTGTCCCATGCGCGTACCACACCACCCTGGACGGCTGTCCCTCCCTGGGGCGGCCTGGCTCCTCGCCGCCCTCCTGATACCGGCCCTGCTGACCCCGCCCGTGGCCCTGGCCGGCCCGGAGGCGCGCCCCGCCGCCGCCGAGGGGGAGGAGGACTCGGACCCTGACGAGAAGAAGGAGGAGCAGGAGGCTGCCTTCGAGGAGACGGTGGTGGTCACGGCGTCCCGGGCCGATCAGAACCTCCTGGAGGCGCCGGCATCGGTGTCGGTGATCACCGCCAGCGATGTGGAGGCGTCCGGGGCCGACAACTACGGCGAGCTCCTGCGGCGGGTGCCCAGCATGAACGTGGTCCAGTTCGGCGCCCGCGACGTCCAGATCACCGGCCGGGCCGCCACCTCGAGTCTGGCCACCGGGAACCTCGTCCTGGTGGACGGTCGCAGCATCTACCAGGACTTCTTTGGCTTCGTGCTCTGGGACTTCGTCCCCACCGACTTCAGCGAGCTGGACCAGATCGAGGTGGTCCGCGGGCCCGGATCCTCGGTCTGGGGGGCCAACGCCTTCACCGGAGTGGTCAACATCCGGACCAAGAAGCCCCAGGAGATGGATGGAACCGTCGTCAAGATCGGCGGTGGCGAGCAGGCCTCCCGGGACTTCTCCATCGTGCACGCCGACGCCAACGACGCCGGCAACATGGGCTGGAAGCTGTCCGCCTCCTGGTATGAGCAGAACCCCTGGCCCCGCAGGCCCAGGACGCTCCAGAATGGCGGACAGATCACCCCCCTGCCTGACGACGGCACCGAGCAGCCCAAGCTGGACTTCCGCCTGAACCGCGACCTGGGAAACAGCTCGGAATGGGACTTCGGCATCGGGGGATCCCGGACCTCCGGCCTCATCCACACCGGGATCGGTCCCTTCGACATCGACAACAGCAGCGGGTTCTACTACACCCGGTTCCAGTACAAGCGCAAGCAGTTCCAGGCCACCGGGTATGTCAACATCCTGGACGGCGACGCCATGGCGCTCCTCACCCGGGACACCTCCGGCCAGCCCCTGGCCTTCGGCTTCGACACCAACACCCTGGACCTGTCCGCCACCAACGGCCACCTGCTGGGCACGCGGCAGCGGCTGGTCTACGGTGTCAACGTGCGGCGGGCCGAGCACGACCTCACCATCGCCCCCCAGGCTGACCAGCGGGACGAGGCCGGCCTCTTCATCGAGGATGAGATCCACATGGGCGACCACTTCCGCCTCTTTCTGGGGGCGCGGGTGGACGACGTGGAGGATGTCAACACCGTCTTCTCTCCCCGCATCTCCCTGCTCTTCCCGGTGAGTCCGCGCCATACCTTCCGGCTGTCGGCGAACCGTGCCTTCCGGGCGCCCTCCCTGGTGAACCAGTTCCTGGACGTCACCATCCTGCAGCAGGCCAACCTGACCCCGGTGGGCGGTCCATCCAGCTACATCTTCCCGGTGCAGGCCAAGGGGAACCCCGACATCGAGGAGGAGATCGTCACGGCGGTGGACGCGGCCTACAACCACGCCTGGGCCGGCGGCCGGATGGAGGTCGCGGTCTACCGCAACCGGACCGAGGACCTCATCGATTTCCGGCCGGTGGCGTTCTACAGCTCGTCCAACCCGCCCCCAGGCTGGCCCCTCCCCCTGGTCGTGCTGGACCTCCTGGCGGCGGCCGGGAGCCCGCTCCCCGCCCAGTTCACCTACGTCAACGTGGGTCGGGTGCGAGACGTGGGGGCGGAGCTTTACCTGGAGAAGCGCCTCAACCGTCTGGCCAGCTTCTACGGGACCTACTCCTTCGCCAACGCCCCCATCGTCCGGGACGACGACGCCCTGTTCGCCATCAACATCCCGGCCAAGCACAAGGTCGCGGCGGGCCTGACCTTCGGCGGCTCCCGGAACACCGGCTCGGTGGAGGCGTCCTACACCGACCGGGTCTTCTGGAGTGACGTGCTGGACTCCCGCTTCTTCGGGACGACGTCGTCCTACTTCCTGGTGAACGGCCGCTTCAGCCGGCGGCTCAACGACGTGGTCACCTTCTCGGTGGCGGCCAGCAATCTCATGGACAACGACACGCCCCGGCACATCTTCGGTGACAACGTCGGGCGGAGGGTGAGCGGCGAGCTGCGCTTCCGGTTCTAGGCAGGGGTGGAGGGCTTCTGCGGCCAGACGTACCAGGTCCCCTGGGCCTGGGCCACCAGCTGGCCGTCCCGGTCGCGGATCTCGCCGGCGGCGAAGGCGCACCGGCGGCCCCGGCGCAGCATCCGGCCGTGGGCGCGCAGGGGGCCCGTCCGCGCCCCGGCCAGGTACTGGACCGACAGCTGCAGGGTGGCGCACCACTCCTCGGGGGCGATGCCGGCCACCACGGCGCCGCCCAGGGCCGAGTCCAGCAAGGCACTGAGGACACCGCCGTGAACCACCCCCCTGCGGTTGCACAGATCGGGCCGGATGGCCATCTCCAGCGTGATCTCCCCCTCCTTCCGGTGGACGAGGGCAAACCCCAGGAGATCGTGGAGGGGCGGGGGAGGGGAGGGAGCCGGGGTCCGGCTCAAGGCCAGAACCCCGGCGAGGTTGGTAGCGCTACGGGGATTCGAACCCCGGTTTGATGGCTGAGAACCACCCGTCCTAAC
>JBFGDW010000277.1:0-4751 GCA_041580435.1 Candidatus Polarisedimenticolia bacterium
CCCGGCTGCGCCGGGAGCTAGGATGGACGCCGCAGCCGCTGGATCAGGGGCTGGACGAGCTGGTGGCAGCGGCCACCGCGTTCAGACCTCCACGCCCAGGTCCTCTGCCATGAGGCGGCGGAAGATGTCCCGGAACGTCTCCTTGCGGAACGGGTCGTAGGCCGGCGACTCCAGGAAGTGCCGGGCGGCGTCGCGGTAGGCCTGGATCTCGTCCGGGCCCAGGGCGTGCAGGAACTCCCGCAGCTCGGCGAACCCCTTGAATAGGCGCATGTCGATGTAGCACTCAGGCGGGATGGCGCCCTGGATCTCCGGATCGCCCCAGTAGACCGGCACGGTGCCGGCGTAGAGGCAGTCGAAGATCTTCTCCGTGATCCAGCCCTTCAGGATCATGTTCTCGAAGCAGATGGCGAAGGTGTAGCTCCCCAGGGTGCGCGACTTGGACTCGGCGGGGCCGCGGTTGGCCTGGCGCGCGGCCACGTAGAGCGGATCGGGCCACAGGCGCTGGCGCAGTCGCCGGAGGCGATCATGGAGGCGGCGCAGGGTCCAGGGGGTCCATGTCTTCCCCACCCGGTTGGGTACGTCGTCCCAGTTCCGGCCGTAGAGATCGATCTCGCCGTGGCGATTGAAGAACTCCACCGCCTCCAGGCGCTTGGTGTACAGCTCCTGCCAGTAGAGGCGCGGCAGCTTGTTGCCGTTGATCATGACCAGGAACTTGCGGTCCCGGTTGGCCCAGATCCCCTCGTGGATGGCATCAAAGCACTGGGGCCAGCGGAACGGCTCCACGGGCACAGGCTCGCCGGTGAAGCGCGCGAGGGAGGCGCTGTCGCTCCAGGAGAAGATGCGCTTGACGTGGCGCCCCACCCGGGGCAGCGCCCGGTACAGGGAGGGCTCCACGATGGGGCACTCCATGGCGAAGAAGGCGCTCAGCACCACGTCGGAGCGCCCCGCCAGCGCTTCAAAGGGCGGGATGCGCCCCATGGACACGTACAGCTTGCGCTGGGAGGCTGGAGCCTTGTGGATCTTGTCGGCGGTGTGGACCGGGATGCCCCGGGCGGCGAACGCCTCGCGGATGCACCTGTACGGGGCCAGGATGTCGTCGCCGCCGAAGGGGACGGTGGCCGAATCGAACAGGCGGTCCCCCAGGAAATGGTGGGTGGGCGGGTCGATGTACAGGCCGGCGTCCGGCTTTCCGGTCAAGGTGATGTCCCCCGTCTCAGGCCGCCCAGCGGGCCAGCCAGCGGTCCAGGAAGTAGAGGCTGTGCAGCATGGACGCCGCGTCGGCAGCGCCGCTCTGGTGGCGGCGGACCAGATCCTCCACCACCGCCGGGTCCATGAGTCCGGCCAGGCGCTCGCCCGCCGCCGCCCTCCCCACGGCCTCTCCCAGGTCCCCCCGGAGCCAGCGCCCCAGGGGCATGGCGAACCCCATCTTCTTCCGGTAGAGGATCTCCTCCGGCAGCCATGGGATCAAGGCCGCCTTGAGGGCCTCCTTGGAGTGGGAGCCGTCGGCCAGGAATTCCGGCGGGATGCGGCCGGCCAGGCGCAGCAGGCCGCGGTGCAGGAAGACCGGCCGCACCTCCAGGGAGACGGCCATGCTGGCCCGATCCACCTTCACCAGCACGCCGCCGGCCAGGGTCAGCTTGAGATCCAGGTAGCGCATGGCGTTGACGAGCCCCACCTCAGCCGGCGGCGCGGCGGCCAGGTGGGCGCGCACCGTGTCCTCGGGGCGGTGGCCGGCCACGGCGTCCCGCAGCGGCCCGCGGGCGGCGCGGGCCAGCAGCGGCAGCGGAAAGCCCAGGTTGAGCATGTCGGCGAACATGGCCGCCGGCGCCGCGGCGTACTGGCCCAGGGTTCGGCGCAGGGGATGCCTGGACGCCAGGAAGAGGCGGGCGCCGGCGTGGGCCATCCCCGCCAGCCGGCGCGCGCCGGGCGGCTGGGCGGCCCGCCGGCCCACCCGCTGGTAGCGGCGGTAGCCGGCGAAGACCTCGTCTCCACCATCTCCCGACAGGGCCACGGTGATCCGCTCCCGCGCCATGCGGCACAGGTAGAAGGTGGGCAGGTAGGAGTAGTCGTTGAAGGGCTCGTCGTAGTGCCAGACCATCCGCTCCAGGACCGCCTCCACGTCGCCGGCGGCCACCACCCGCTCGGTATGATCGGTACGGTAGCCATCCGCCACCTGCCGGGCGAAGGGGCGCTCGTCGTAGTCCGCCTCGTCGAAGCCGATGGTGAAGGAGCGCACGGTGTGCCCGGCGCGGCTCAGGGCAGCGGTCACCGCCGACGAGTCGACCCCGCCGGAGAGCAGCGCCCCCAAAGGCACGTCGGAGACAGCCATCTCGTTGGCGGCCTGCTCCAGCGCGTCGCGCACCGGCTCGTCCCAGGAGGCGACGCTGGCGTCGGGAGCGAACTCCATGTCCCAGTAGCGGCCGGTGCGCTCGGGGCCGGGGCCATCCTCCGTGAGATCCACCTCCAGCCAGTGGCCGGGGGGGAGCTTGGCGCACCCCTCCCAGATGGCCCGCGGGTCGGCCACGAACCCGAAGGTGAAGAAGTCCACCAGCGCGGCCGGGTCCAGGCGGCGGGTGAATCCGGGCCAGGCGGCGATGGCCTTCAGCTCGGAGGCGAACAGGAAGGCGCCGTTGACCCGCGCGTGGTAGAGCGGCTTCTCGCCGGCCCGGTCCCGGGCGCAGAGAATCCGCCGTGTGGAGGCATCCCAGATGGCCAGGGCGAACATGCCGCTCAGCCGCTCCAGGCAGGCGCGCCCCCAGCGGCCATAGGCCGCCAGCAGGACCTCCGTGTCCGAGCGGGTGCGGAAGCGATGCCCCTCCCCCTCCAGCTCCCGGCGGAGGGCGGCGAAGTTGTAGATCTCGCCGTTGAAGATGAGCACCTGCCGCCCGTCGGCCGACCGGAACGGCTGGCTGGCCTCGGGGCGCGGGTCGATGACCGCCAGCCGCCGGTGGCCCAGCACCACCCGGCCATCGTCGGACGCCCACAGGCCGGCATCATCGGGGCCGCGGTGCGCCAGCTCGTCGCGCATGCGGGCCACCAGGCCCGCATCCACCGGTCTGGCGTCCACGACGCCGACGATGCCGCACACCGGATCAGGCTCCCGGCCGCTTGTGGCGGTGCCAGCGGCGGTCGAAAAGATGGGCGACCCAGGGGATGCGCGGCAGGCGGGCCAGCACCTGGAGGATGGCCAGCAACAGCAGGAGCCGCCCGCGCTGCACGCGCCGGGAGCGCAGCAGGGTGCCTGCCCGGACCCGTCCCAGCGCCGCGCCCATGCCCCCCCTCTCCCCCTTGATGTAGTGGGAGGCGGCGATCATGAGGGCGTCCTCGGCCCTGTGGGCCTCGTAGTCGGCCAGCGGCCCGGGCCGGGCCACGGCGCCGGCGCCGCGCTCCAGGTGGTGGTCCATGATGACGAAGAAGCGCTCGGGCTCGGTGCGCAGGTGGTGGTAGCCGCCGGAGGAGCTGCCGTGGAAGTGGCGGTAGCGCATGAGCGGCTCCTCCAGCACCCCCAGGGGCCAGCGCGCCGCGATGCGGATCCACATGTCCAGGTCCGAGCTGTTCCGGAACATGTGCTGGCGGTAGCCGCCCAGCTCCCGGTAGACCTCGGCCCGGACCATGGCGGTGGGGCAGACCAGGAAGGTGTTCTTGCGGGACAGCAGGGCGTTGAACACCGTGGAGAAGTCCAGCGGCCGGCCGCCGCTGACCTCGGGGGGGAGGTGGAGGCGGCCGTACTGGCGCCCTTCGGCGTCGATCCACAGGTCGGAGGTGAAGACCGCGCCGGCCCCTGGGTGGGCGGCCATCCAGGCCACCTGGCGCTCCACCATGGCCGGAAGGTAGACGTCGTCGGCGTGGTAGACGGCGATGAGATCCCCCCGGGCCATGTGGATGCCGTCGTCGGTGTTGTCGTAGATCCCCTTGTTGGTGTCCTGGCGGTGAGCGCGGATGCGATGGCCGTAGGAGGCGAGGATCTCCGGTGTGGCGTCGGTGGAGGCGTCGTCCATGACCAGCACCTCCAGCGGCCGGTAGGTCTGGGCCAGGATGGAGTCCAGGCTCTCCTTCAGGTAGCGGGCACCGTTGAACACCGGCACCACCACCGACACGAGAGGAATGTTATCCTGCGGCACGGGACGCTTTTCCTTATCTGATGGCGACAATCAACCGGATGAGACCCATGAGACCGCGATGGCTTCGCTTCTCGGGCCCTCCCGTCACGCGGGAGGCGTCGCGGAAAGCAGATGCTGTTTCCCCACCGGGGTTGAGCAGCGTAGCATCGGGGCCCTGGGCGTGACAGATCGCCCCCGGCTCCTGGTCCTGTCCGAGAACTTCCCCAACACGGCTTTTCCCTACCTGGGGATCTGGGCCGAGCGGATGACGCTGGCCAGCCGCGGGGTGGCCGGGCCGCGGGTCATGGCGCCGGTGCCGTGGGTGCCACCGGGGGCCCCCGGCCGCTGGCGCAACTACAGGCGCACGCCACACCGCCGGGAGGTGGGCGGGATCGCCGTGCACCACACGCGCATCCTCCACCCCGTGCTCCACTCCCTGCACGCCTCCCGGGCGCGGCTGGCCTGGCCCGCCGTGCGCCGCGCCGCCGACCGCCTGCACCGGGAGCAGCCGTTCGACCTGATCCATGCTCACTTCATCTTCCCCGACGGCGTTCTGGCCGTCCGCCTGGGCCGGCGCTACGGCGTGCCCGTGATCACCACCGAGCACGCCCACTGGCCGCCCTGGATGGAGGCGTTCCCCGCCGTGCGCCG
>JBFGDW010000278.1:0-4736 GCA_041580435.1 Candidatus Polarisedimenticolia bacterium
CGCGGGCCGCCGGCCGGCTGGCGCCTGGGCCCGAGCGTCCCACGGTGACGTACCATCGCAACCTGGCCACCTACCATCTCAACCGGGGAGAGTTCACCGCCGCCGAGGCGAGCCTGCGGGCCGCCCTGGCCCTCAAGCCGCTCCCCAAGACCTACCAGCTCCTGGCCGAGACGCTGGTGGAGCTGGGCCGTCCCGGCGACGCGGTGGCGGCGCTGGAGTCAGGGATGGAGGCGTTCCCGGATCTGGCGCAGGAGAACGTGCTGTGGGCGGTGGAGATCCTGGTTGGGCAGGGGCGTGCCGGGGAGGCCGCAGCCCTGCTCGCTCGCCACGCCGATGCCGCGCGGCGCAAGCCGGGCCTGGAGGCCGCATGCCGCGGGCTGCTGGCCGCGGCCGCGGGCCGGGAAGGCGAGGCGGTGGCGCTCTACCTGGAGGCACTGGAGAGCGATCCGTCCCGCACCATGCCGGCGCGCCACCTCCTGCCGCTGCTGGCCCGGCGGGGCGAGGCCGGCCGGCTGGAGCCGTTCCTGCGCCAGGCGGTCAGGATGGAGCCGCGCGGCGACGAGGGGTGGGGCCTGCTGGGCGCGGTCCTGGGCCTGGAGAAGCGCCAGGGGGAGGCGGTGGAGGCGCTGGAGCAGGCGGTGGCCCTGGCCCCCGGCAACAGCCAGTGGGTGCGCAACCTGGCGGTGGCGCTGGGATCGGCGGGCCGGCACCAGGAGGCGGCGGCCACCTTCCGCAGGCTGACGGCTCTGCTCCCTGGCGACGCCGGCGCGTGGCTGGGGCTGGGGACGGCCCTGCGCCTGGGTGGCGACGGCGAGGGGGCGGTCGCGGCCTTCCGCCGATCAGCGGAGATCGATCCGGCGGGAGCCGAGCCGGCCCTGGGACTGGCGGTCGCCCTGGCCCAGACAGGCCAGGCCGACGCCGCCCGGCGCACCGTGGAGGAGGCGCTGCGCCGGCACCCCGCCCATCCCGGCCTACGCAAGCTGGCCGCCGACTTGCCGGCCGCTCCCCGGAGCGGCTCGTGATCACCGTCACCGTCCGTGCTGCGTCGGTGGCCAGGGCAAGGGCGATCATGGCGGTGCTGGGCCGTGGAGCCGGGCAGGTGGAGCTGCGGCTGGACGATCTGGCGGACCAGGAGTGGGAAGGGCTCATCGCCGGCTCGCGGCTGCCGGTCATCGCCACCTGCCGCCCGCGCCACGAGGGGGGAGGGTTTCCCGGCGGGGAGGAGGAGCGCGTCGAGGTCCTGCGCCGCGCGGCGGCGGCCGGGGCGGCGGCGGTGGACGTGGAGCTGGGGTCGGCCGCCGAGGTGCTGCTTCATGAGCTGCCGCCGGCGCGCCTGGTCCTGTCGGTGCACGATCACAGCCCGGGCAGCGAGTCCCTGGAGGAGCACGCCCGCTGCCTCCTGGCGGCGCCCAGGGCGGTGGCCCTCAAGCTGGCCTACACGCCGCGGCGGGTGAGCGACTGCCTGCCGGGCCGGGTGCTGCTGGCGCGGGCCGCGGGGGAGGGGCACCGGCTCATCCTGGTCCCCATGGGGCCGGCCGGGATCCCGGGGGGGGTGCTGGCCCAGGTCTGGGGCTTCCTCTGGAGCTACGCCGCCCCCGACGGAGTGCCTCCGGCGGCGCCTGGGCAGCTGCCGCTGGCGGAGATGGCGGACCTCTACGACGTGGCGGCTATCGGCCCGGGCACCGTCCTCACCGGCCTGCTGGGCTGGCCGGTGGAGGCCAGTCTCTCCCCCTGGATGCACAACCGCGCGGCGCGGGACGCCGGCCTGAACGCCCGCTATCTCCCGTTCCCCGAGGAGGACGCCGCCGACTTCCTCATGAACGCACCTGCCTGGGGGCTGCGCGGCGTCAGCGTCACTCGCCCCCACAAGCGCACCGTGCTCCCCTGGCTGGATGCCACCACGCCGGCGGCGCGGGCCTGCGGCGCGGTGAACACGCTCACCTTCGGCGAGGGGCGCGTGGAGGGGGACAACACCGACGCGGGGGGGGCGCTGGCGGCGCTGCGCGCCGTCCTTCCCGGCGACCTCTCCCTGGACGGGTGCCGCATCTCGATCCTGGGGGCCGGGGGAGCGGCCCGGGCGGTGGCCTGGGCCCTGTCCGGAGAGGGGGCGAGGGTGACGCTCCATGCCCGGCGCCTGTCCAGGGCGCAGGCCGCCGCCGCCGATCTGGGCGTGGCCGCCGCGCCCCTGGCGGCGCTGGCCGGCTGCGCGCCGCAGGTGCTGGTCCACGCCACCCCGGTGGGGAGCTGGCCCCACGCCGGCGAGAGCCTGCTGGAGGAAGCGGCGGTCCCGGGGCGCGTGGTGTTTGACCTGGTGAGCTTCCCCCGGCGCACCCGCCTGCTGGCCCATGCTGCCCGCGGCGGGGCGATCATCCAGGACGGCGTGGCGATGCTGGTGCGCCAGGGTGAGGAGCAGTTCCGGCTCTGGCACGGGCAGGCGCCCCCGCCGGGCAGCTTTGCCGCCGCGGCGGAGGAGGGGATCAGGCGGCGGGGCCAGGAGGCGGTGAGGGGATGAGCCAGCGGTTATAATGCCTGGGATGTCCGATCCCTCCCAGCGCTATGCCCGGCAGATCCGCTTCGCCGGCCTTGGAGCGGCCGGGCAGCGCCGCCTGGAGAAGGCCTGCGTGGTGGTGGTGGGCCTGGGCGCCCTGGGGAGCGTCTCGGCCACCTTCCTGGCCCGGGCCGGGGTGGGCCGCCTGCGCCTGGTGGACCGGGACGTGGTGGATCTCAGCAACCTCCACCGCCAGATCCTCTACACCGAGGCGGACGCCGCCGGCAGCCTGCCCAAGGCGGTGGCCGCGGCCGCCCACCTGGGGCAGGCCAACTCCGAGGTCCAGATCGCGGCGGCGGTGGAGGATCTCACCACCGGCAACGTCGACCGCCTCCTGGCCGGGGCCGACGCCGTGGTGGATGGCACCGACAACTTCGAGACCCGGTTCCTGATCAACGAGTGGTGCGTGCGCGAGGGGGTCTCCTGGGTCTACGGCGCCGCCGTGGGGGCGTACGGGATCACATTCCCGGTGGTCCCGGGGCAGACCCCGTGCCTGACCTGCGTCTTCGAGGAGGCCCCGCCGCCCGAGCTGTCGCCCACATGCGAGACGGCCGGGGTGGTGGGACCCATCACCGGCGCGGTGGCCTCCCTGCAGGCGGGTGAAGTCCTCAAGATCCTGGCGGGAGGGGAGGCCGAGATCAGCCGGGCCCTCACCATCCTGGACATGTGGAACGGCCGTGTGCAGCAGGTCGAGCTGTCCCGGCGCCCTGGCGCGGCCTGCCCGGTGTGCGGAGCGGGCCGCTTCCCCCACCTCGAGGCCGAGGCGGGATCGGGGGCGATCCGCCTCTGCGGCCGCAACGCCGTGCAGGTCAGCCCCCAGCTGGGACGGGCGGTGGATCTGGCCGCCCTGGCCTCCCGCCTGCAGGCCGCCGGGGAGGTGACCCGGAACCGCTACCTCGTCCGGGTTCAGGTGGAGGGGTGCGACCTGACCGTGTTCGCCGACGGCCGCTCGCTGGTGGCCGGCACGGAGGACCCGGCAGTGGCGCGCAGCCTGGTGGCGCGGTACGTGGGTGGCTGAGAGATGATTTACCTGGACAATGCCGGCGGCTCCCACCCCAAGCCTCCCGAGGTGTACCGCGAGGTGGACCGGGCGCTGCGCGAGCTGCATGGCTGGCCGCTTCAGGACGACGACTCTCCAGGCGCGGCCCTTCTGGCCGGGGCGCGGCGCGACGTGGCCGACCTGCTGGGGCGCCGGGATCCCGGGCGTGTTGTCTTCACCTTCAACGGCACCGATGCCCTGAACATGGCCCTCAGGGGGCTGCTGCGACCCGGCGATCACGTGGTCACCACCACGCTGGAGAGCCAGGGGGTGGGCCGGCCTCTCGGCCACATGCAGATGGGGGGGCAGATTGCCCTGACCCGGCTGGAGGTGGGGCCCGAGGGGCGCATCGACCCGGGTGCCCTGGAGAAGGTCATTGTGCACCGCACCCGCCTGGTGGTGGTCCCCCACGCCTGCCAGGTTCGGGGAACGGTGCAGCCGCTGGAGGAGATTGCCCGGGTGGTGCGCGGGCGCGGTGCCCAGCTCCTGGTGGACGCCTCCCACGCCGCCGGCAGCATCCCCATGGACATGGACGGCTGGGGGATCGACCTGCTGGCCGCGTCAGGCCACCGGGGGCTTCTCGGCCCGGCCGGCACCGGCGTGCTGCTCCTGGGGGACGAGGTGCGCCTGATCCCCTTCCGTGAGGGGCGCTCGGGTGGCGGCGACGACCTGCCGACGCAGCCGCTGGACCTGCCCTGGGCGCTGGAGGCCGGCATGCCCAACCTGCCCGGCATCGCCGGCCTGAGGGCCGGGGTCCAGTACCTGCGGCGGGAGACGGTGGAGCGCATCCGCGAGCGGCAGTCGACCCTCATCAAGCGGTTCATCGGGGCCATCGGCCTGGACGAGCGCTTCCATCTGCACGCCGCGCGTGGGGACGTGCCGCGCACCGGCACCGTCTCCTTCACCCTCAAGGGAGTGGCACCGGACCGTCTGGCGGCGGCCTTGCGCCAGACCTACGACATTCACGTGGCCAGCGGCCTGCACGCGGCCCGGGCCGTGCATGAGGCCATGGGGACCCTGCCGGCGGGGACCGTGCGTGTCTCCCTGGGGTGCTTCACCGTGGAGGAGGATGTGGACCGGGCCGTCTCCGCCCTGAGGGAGATCGCCGACGCGGGGGTGGGGCGGGCCCTGCACCAAGCCCGGGCGTGA
>JBFGDW010000279.1:0-4728 GCA_041580435.1 Candidatus Polarisedimenticolia bacterium
CGTGAGCTTCCAGGAGATCGACGTGGCGTCCGACCCGGCGCTTGAGGAGGAGATGGTCAAGAAGACCGGCCGCTACACCGTGCCGCAGATCTTCATCGGGGACACCCACGTGGGCGGCTCGGACGATCTGCACGCCCTGGACCGGGAGGGGAAGCTGGACGGGCTCCTGGCTGCGGCCGGTGCCGCGCCCGGAGCGACCGGCGGGGCGGCTCCCAGGGCCTCCTCGGGGCCGGGGACCGGGCAGGCCGGAGGCACGGAGGCCTCCGGTGGCGACGGCGCCTCTGCCTCCGGCTCTGGCGAGACGGCCGGCGACCTGACCGGGATGGTGCACAACGTCATCATCATCGGCTCGGGACCGGCGGGGCTGACGGCCGCCATCTACGCCGCCCGGGCCAACCTGGAGCCGCTGTGCATCGAGGGAGCCCAGGCAGGCGGCCAGCTCACCATCACCACCGACGTGGAGAACTACCCGGGATTCCCCGACGGCATCATGGGGCCGGACCTCATGGAGCTGTGGCGCAAGCAGGCGGCCCGGTTCGGGACGAAGTTCGTGACCCAGGACGCCACCAAGGTCGATCTCTCCCGCCGTCCCTTCCGGGTCTGGGTGGGGGATGACGAGTACGAGGGCCGGTCGGTCATCATCTCCACCGGCGCCTCGGCCAAGAAGCTGGGGCTGGAGAGCGAGGCCAAGCTGCTGGGCCACGGGGTGTCCATGTGCGCCACCTGCGACGGGTTCTTCTTCAAGGACCAGGTCATCTACGTGGTAGGGGGCGGCGACACGGCCATGGAGGAGGCCACCTTCCTGACCCGCTTCGGCTCCAAGGTCGTGGTGGTCCACCGCCGGGACGAGCTGCGCGCCTCCAAGATCATGCAGGACAAGGCGTTCAAGAACCCCAAGATCGATTTCCTCTGGGACTCGGAGGTGGTGGAGGTGCTGGGCGCCGAGCAGAACAAGGTACGCGGCGTCAAGATCAAGAACCTCAAGACCGGCGAGGTGAGCGAGCACGCCATCGGGGGGCTGTTCGTGGCCATCGGGCACAAGCCCAACACCGACCTGTTCAAGGGCCAGGTGGAGATGGCCAACGGCTACATCCTCACCGACAAGGGCACCACCCGCACCAGCGTGGAGGGAGTCTTCGCCTCCGGCGACGTGCAGGACCACGTCTACCGCCAGGCGGTCACCGCCGCCGGCACCGGCTGCATGGCCGCCATCGATGCCGAGCGCTGGCTGGAGGCCCAGGGCGAGGAGAGCTGAGCCCCGCGTCCGGCCGACAGCAGCGTGGCGACCATCAGCCTCCGGTGGACTCCGCCGCCGGCGCCGCGGTGCCGGGCCTGACCTGGAAGGTCAGCACGTCCAGGGGCAGGCCGGTTCCGGTCTGCCGGTAGCGCCCCAGGCTTCCCTGAGCGACGACACCCTCCCGACCGCGAAGCTCCTGGAGCAGCGGCACGTTCACCGGCGCCGGGACGTGCACAACGAAAGCCCTGCAGCCCGCCGGGCAGTGCGCCGCCAGATCCGCCACCACCGCGCGCGCCTCCGCCCGGAGGGCTTCGGGGTCCGAGAGCAGCGCGGCGTCGTTCTGGTTGCCCAGATGGGCGGCCGTGCCGCGCGGAAAGGACAGAAGGGCCAGGGCACCTCCCCGCCGGCGCAGGGCGTACTCCACCGGCGCGCGGCTGAGTGAGGTGAACAGGGCCAGGTCGCCGCTCCCCGCCGCCGCCAGGAGATCGGCGGCCAGCCTCCCCTCCCCCGCCCGCGCCGGTGCCGCGGCGTCAGCCGCCTGTGCTCCGCGCGGCCCGCCCGGTGCGATGCGCTGCTGCCAGCGGACGTGGGACACGAGGGCCACGCCGACGAGCAGGACGACGATCCCCTGGCGCGCCCGGAGCGGCTGGACGGCGGCCAGGCCGGCCCCCACCAGCAGGGCGAAGAACGGCAGGACCATCTGATCCACTCGACCCGGTACGAGCACCGGCCGCCAGATCGCCGACAGCAGAAGGGCGCCGGCCGCCGGCACCAGCAGGCCCGCCGGGGCCCAGAGGGCGGCCACCGCCCCCAGCTCGCGCCGGCGGCGGGCCAGCACTGCGCCTCCCAGCGCCGCCAGCCCCGCCGCCGCCACCGCCGTGGCGCCGCGCCAGAGGTCAACGCCGAACGGTGCGTAAAACACGAACTCCCCACCCGGCGCCAGGGACTGGAGGCTGCGCCAGCTCACCCCGGTGACGCCCCACGCGGCCCAGAAGCCGTCGAACCAGGCGTAATGATCCACGCCCCGAGCCTGGTGCCGCAGCGCCGGCAGCCACGGGGCGTAGGCTGCCGTGATCAGAAGAAAGTGCAGCACCATGGCCTGCCACCCTGGCCCGGCCAGAACGCCTGTCCCGCGGTGTGCCGCCCCGCTCGCGTCGACCCCCCGCGCGCGCGCCGCCAGCCCGGCTCCTCGGGCTGCCACCAGCCAGAGGAGACCCTGGGCCGGCAGCAGGAAGACCGCCATGTTGTGGGTCCACAGGGCGAGGGCGGTGAGCGCCGAGCCAGCCGCCAGGCGGTCGGCCCCCCCGTGCTGGAGGAAGCGCGCGAAGCTGTACAGCGCGCCCACCGCCAGCAGCGGCAGCAGCGCGTACATCCGGGCCTGGCTGCCGTGAAAGATGGCCACGGGGCAGACGGCCACGTACAGCCCCCCCAGCACGCCCGCCGCCGGCGAGAGGAGGCGCCATCCCGCCATGCAGGTGACGCCGGCGGCCAGGGCGCCCCACACGGCGGACAGGCTGCGCACGGCGAAGGGGGAGTCCCCGAAGAGCCCCATCCAGGCGTGGAGGAGCAGGTAGGACAGGGGCGGGCTGGAGTCAGCCCGCAGGCTGGCCAGGATCTCCGACACCGGACGGCCGGCGATGAGCACGCCGTTGGCCTCGTCGATCCAGAGGTCCGGCCCGCTCCAGGCGGCGGCCAGGCGCAGCGCCAGCGCCCCCGCCGCGAGCAGGGCGCTCACCAGCAGCGGGTGGGTGGCCGGCACGGTCCCCTTTCAGAGGTGCCGCAGGACGGCCTCGGTGAACTGCCGGGTGGTGGCGGTCCCGCCAATGTCCCGCGTGCGGGTGGCGGGGTCGCCAGCCTGCAGCACCGTGTCGTAGGCCGCCTTGACCCTACGGGCGACCTCCGTCTCGCCCACGTGGTGCAGCATCATGACGCCGCTCATGAGCAAGGCCAGCGGGTTGGCCACCCCCTGGCCCGCGATGTCCGGGGCGCTGCCGTGGACCGCCTCGAAGATGGCGCAGTCATCGCCGATGTTGGCCCCGGGCACCACGCCCAGGCCCCCCACAAGCCCAGCGCACAGGTCGCTCACCACGTCGCCGTAGAGGTTCTCCATGAGGAGCACGTCGAAGCGGGACGGGTCCCGCACCAGCTGCATGCAGCCGTTGTCGATGATCAGCTCCTCGTACTCCAGATCCGGCGCCATGGACTGGTGCAGCCGCCGGGCGCATTCCAGGAAGAGGCCGTCAGACTGCTTGAGGATGTTGGCCTTGTGAAACACCGAGACCTTCTTGCGCCCGCGGTCGTGGGCGTAGTCGAAGGCGAAGCAGGCGATGCGCTCGCAGGCGACGCGGGTGGCGATCTTGAGGCTCTCCACCACGCCCGGGACCACCTCGTGCTCCAGGCCCGAGTACAGCCCCTCGGTGTTCTCCCGCACCACCACCACATCCACACCCTCGAAGCGGGTCTTCACCCCCGGGAGGGAGCGCACCGGCCGCAGGGCGGCGTACAGGTTGAACCGCTTGCGAAGCTGCATGTTGAGGCTGGCGAACCCCTTGCCCACCGGCGTGGTGAGGGGCCCCTTGAGGGCCAGCCGGTGCTCCTGGATGGCCTCGATGGTGGCCGGGGGCAGCGGGTGGCCGTGCTTCTCCGCCGCCGCGGCCCCGGCCTCCAGGACGATCCAGTCGGCCTTGAGACCGCCCGCCTCCAGGATGGTGCGAGTCGCCTCGGAGACCTCCGGGCCGATGCCGTCGCCCGGGATGAGACAGATGGTGTGGGACCGGGTCATGCCGTCCCGGCCGCCCGGGCCCATTGCCTGGTGTCCGTGTACTGCTGGAAGCGCACCACCTTGCCGTCCTTCAGGTGCCACACGTGGGCGACCTGGGCGTCGATGGGAGTCCCCGTGGCCTTCATCCGCCCCTTGTAGCGCCCCTCCACCACCACGGTGTCGCCACCGTCGATGAAGGTGGCGGGAATCACGGCGAAGTCCTGCACATCGCCCAGGATGCGCTGGAAGATCTTCTCCGCCACCGCCTGGGGACCCACATAGGGATTCCCGTCGTCATAGAGGAAGCCCTCGGCCTCGTTCCACTGGATCTCGGGGTGGAAGCGCTCCAGGACGGCCGGAACATCACCCTTGCCGAATGACTCGTACATGCCCTTCACGATGTCGACGTTTCGTCCCATGGGATTCTCCTTCAAGGCTCCAGGATGACCTTCAGCGAGTCGGCGGCGGCGGCGGTGAGGCGGAACGCCTCCTGGGCCTGCTCCAGGGGGAGCCTGTGGCTGATCATGGCCTCCACGTCCACCTTCCCGGCGCGAATCAGGTTCAGGGCAGCGGCCATGTCCGCGGGGGGGCCGGCGTAGGAATGGACCAGGGAGACTCCCCGGCGCCACAGATCGTGGGCGGGGATGGTCAGGCTCTCGCCTGGGGGCAACGGCGCGAAGTAGAGGATCGCGCCACCGTCCTGAACCAGATCCAGCGCCTGCTCGGCAGC
>JBFGDW010000280.1:0-4728 GCA_041580435.1 Candidatus Polarisedimenticolia bacterium
AGCCGGAGAAGGCGCCGGGTCCCCGCCAGGGTCGCGGCCGCCACCAGCTCGCAGTGGCGCGCCGGCTGGGCCAGGTCCCCCAGGGGGATGGGCACGGCCACGGTACCTCCCACCAGGGCCGCGAGCAGGGCCTCCTCCTGGGGGGTGCCCGTGGGTGGAGCGCCGGCGGGGACCGTCAGGTGGCGCCCCACCGCCGGCAGCGTGCCGGTGGGGAAGGCGTACATGAACGCCGACAGGTGCCGGACCTGGGTCGCCGTCAGGTTGAACACCCCCAGGGAGAGGAAGGTGCCCATGTCGGGGATGGCCCCGTCATGGACGAACCCGAACCCCACCTTGGAGTCGGGGAACGGCCCGCCGGCAGGCCCGAACAGCAGCCCCACCTTCTCGTACATGTTGCGCAGGTGCGGCACCTCCAGGTCGCTGTGGAGGGAGCCGTCGGCGGTGCCGTTGAACAGGGCGGTGGCCGCCGGCGACGTGGGCTCGGCGGGGGTCACCCCCCCGAGCTGACCCCCAGCGGCGCCGAACGGGAACGCGTGGCAGGAGGCGCAGGTCTGCCCCGCGTCGGAGTTGTGGGTGCTGAACAGGGTGCGGCCGGTGCGGGGGTTGCCGGTGAAGGGGAGCCCCGGCAGGGTGATGTCGGTGTTGGGCAGGGTGTCGTCCACCTCCCGGTAGGGGTTGGGCGGGAAGCGCATGCCCAGGGTGAACTGGCGGAACATCTCCATGTCCGCCGCGCTGAGCCCGGCCGGCTTGCCGTTCACGGGCCCCTGGTCCGGCTTGCCCAGCAGCCCCACGAAGGCCGGGTTGAAGTCGTTGAAGGTGGCGCGATCCCCGCGCCAGTGAAGCGGCTCCAGCATCCCCCGCAGCGTCTGGGTCGCCATGGGCCCCTTCTGGGGATCGAAACCCTGGTGCGCCGCGCAGACGGACGGGTCGCAGGTGGTGGGCTGGTTGGCCACCGGGACGATGAAGCGCACGTTGTCATTGAGGGCGCTGTAGGGCACCAGATCTCCGGTGGGGTCGCCCAGGTCCCAGGACTGGCCGTCCAGATCGCCGGAGAGGTGGCAGCTGGAGCAGGCTGCGTCCCCCTGGGCCGAGCTGAGCTGGGCGTCATAGAGAAGGCGCCGGCCGGCCTTCACCACCGCGGGGCTTGGGTCGTGGAGCGGCACTTCATCCAGCACCGTGAGCGTCGCCTCGTCCACCACCGCCAGGGTCTGGGAGAAGCGGTTGAGGACGTACAGCCGCCCGCTCCCCTCGTGGAAGACCACCCCGGTGGGCCCCTCCCCCACCACCACGGCCTGGGGCGCCGCCCGATCGGGGCCGAAGATGCAGCCGCCATCCAGGCAGCCGCCGTCGACGCGGAACAGCTTGCGGGAGCCGATGGCCGTCAGGTAGGCCGCCGAGCCGTCGGGCTTCCAGGCCATCATGCCGGGCTGGGAGAGGCTGGCCTGGCGCACGGCCGGCGTCCCCGAGGGACTGCCCACCCGGTCCACGTGGGCATTGAGATCGATGAGGGTGACGCTGGGTCCGGCCAGGTTGACCACGGCCATGCGGTTGTCCACCACGTGGCCCTGGACTCCCAGGGCGTGCTCGAAGCGGACGAAGTTGCGCGCCTCGGTGTGGGGGACGTAGATGCGCCCGTCGGTGGGGCGCACCGAGACCTCGAACAGGCTCGTCCCCAGGCCGGCCACGGTGGTCACCGACAGGCTCGCCGCGTCCACCACGAACAGGTCCCGGTCCGGGAGGCGGAACGGCAGGCAGTGGGTCCAGTCGGCCCCCATCTCGTCCTCCCACCGCACGGCCATCTCGTTCCAGCGCACGATGAGCCCCACCCTGGGCACGCCGTCCGTCGGGTCGGTGAGGGCCGGGTTGCGGACGATCCCCGGCGGCAGGGGCGGATAGGGCGGCGGGGCGCCGTCGCACTCGGTGGGATGGAGGCCCAGCGCCGTCATGCGCGTCTGGTTGTGTCCCCCGTTGTTGCCGAAGATGATGGGCGCCCCCACGACGGTGGTCTGGTTGCCCGAGCGCAGGACCACGGCATAGACGCTGGCCGGGGAGCCGGTGGAGACGGCCAGGGCGCGCGGCGAGCGGCCGAACAGCGGCACCGACTGGGGAGGCGCAGGGGGCTGACCCAGGTCGATGACCTGCAGGCGGTCCTCGCCACCCACCGCCACGAAGGCGCGGCCGCCGGCGAAGGCCACGTCGGACGGCTCGTCGCCGACCGGGTGGGTGGCCAGGACGATCCCCTGCACCACGTCCACCGCCGAGACGGTGTCCGACAGGCGGTTCACCACCCACGCCTCGGTGTCGTCGCGGGCGCGCACGCTCACCGGCTCCAGCCCCACCGGGATGGCCCGCTCCCACAGGAGGTCCCCTCCCGTCAGCACGGCGAACACCTCCAGGGTGGCGTCGGGGGTGTTCACCACCAGCAGCCGGCCGCCGTTCGGCGTCAGCGCCACCGGATGGACGTGGGACGACTCGAAGTTGGTGTAGCCGGCGAGCGAAGGAGGCGCGGAGAGGGCCAGGGCCGCCAGCAGGATCAGGATCCGGCCCCGGACGCACCTGCCCGGGCCGCGTCGCGGCGGGCCGGCTCCGGGGTTGAGAGGAATCAGGACCATCCAGTCACCGCCCTTCTTCTTACGGGGAATGGGCCGGCGTGTCCAGTCCGCCCCTTGGATGGAGCCCGTACATCCGGTATTCTCCGTCCCTTGCCATGCTCGCCAGCCTCCCCATGACCGCGGCCGGTCCCCTCCTGGCCGCCACCCTCCTCCTGGCCGCGCCGCAGGGATCGCCGCCGTCCCGGGAGAAGGGTGCCACCCCGCCCCCGCCGGCTCCGGTGCGGGTCCATCCCCTCTCCCCGCGCGCCTCCCTGCAGAGCTTCCTGGACCTGTGCCGCGCCGGGCGCTTCGGCCCAGCCGCGGTCCACCTGGACATGGACACGACGCCGGGCGGCGCCGGTGCCACCGCCGCCCGGCGCCTCAAGGAGGTTCTGGATCGGCACCTCTGGTTCGACATGGATGCGGTTTCCCCCGAGCCCGGGGGGGATGGGGACGACGGCCTGGCGCCGGACCGGGAGCTGCTGGGGACCATCCCCACCCCCGAGGGAGACCAGGACGTCCTGATGATCCGCCGCGGCGGCGGGGAGCCGCCGGGATGGGTGTTCGCGCCAGGGACCGTGGCGCGCATCGATGAGTGGTACGCCCAGCTGGATCGCAACTGGCTGCGCGAGCGGATGCCGGCCTCCCTGGTCCGGCCGGGGCCGCTGGAGCTCCAGTGGTGGCAGTGGGCGGCGCTGCCGGTGGCGGTGCTCCTGGCCTGGCTCGCCAGCCGCCTGACCGGCGCTGTGCTGCGGCCCCTCATCAGGCACCTGACCTCCCGGACGCGCTCGGAGATCGACGACCTGCTGCTGGAGAAGCTGGAGGGGCCGGTCCTGCTGGCGCTGGCCCTGGCGCTCTTCCGCTCCGAGACCGTCTTCCTGGACCTGACGCTGCCGGCCCAGGGGTTCATCGATGCCGCCCTGCGCGCGGTGCTCCTGCTGGCGGTCTTCTGGGGACTCACCCGTCTGGTGGACGTGGCCGTGGTGGCGCTGGAGCGCTCGGCCTGGATGGACGAGCGGCCGGAGATCCGGGCCTTTCTCCCCTTCGGGGCCCGGGTCGGCCGCCTGGTGGTGCTGGCCCTGGGGCTGGTCACGGTGCTGCAGGAGTTCAACTTCACCGTCACCGGGCTGCTGGCCGGGATGGGACTGGCGGGGATGGCCGCCGCACTGGCGGGGCAGAAGTCCATCGAGAACCTGCTGGGATCGGCCACCATCCTCGCGGACCGCCCCTTCCTGGCCGGGCACTTCGTGCGGGTGGACGACCTGGTGGGAACGGTGGAGAGCATCGGCCTGCGGTCCACGCGCATCCGCACCCTGGACCGGACGCTGGTCACCATCCCCAACGGGCGCCTGTCGGAGATGCGGCTGGAGACCTTCGCCGCCCGGGACCGGATCCGCCTGGCGTGCACCCTGGGGCTGACCTACTCCACCACCACCGGCCAGATGACGGAGGTCCTGTCGGGGATCGAGGCGGTGCTCCGGGAGCACCCTCGGGTGGCCGGCGACCCGCTGCGCGTCCGCTTCGCCGAGTTCGGCGACTCGGCCCTCAAGATCGAGATCCTCGCCTACCTGGAGACCACCGACTTCAACGAGTTTCTCGCCCTCAGGCAGGGAATCTACCTGCAGTTCATGAGGGTGGTGGAGGAGAACGGCTGCGCCTTCGCCTTCCCCACCCGCACCCTGCACGTGGAGCCGGCCGAGGTCACCCTGCGGCGGCCCGACGGGTCCGGCGCGTCCTGAGGGGAGGCCTCGGGCCGTGAGCCGGATCCTGGCCGCCGCCGCCCTGCTGGCCCTCTGGCTGGCCGTGCGGCACCGCCACCCGGGGCTGCGGTTCCGCCTGCCGCCTGCCCTGCACGGCGCCTGGCGCTACCTGGTCCCCGCGGGCGCCTTGGCCCTGGCCGCCAGCGCCTCGCCGGCGGCGGCGCTGGGGCTGCTCGCCGTCTTCACGGCCGGGCGCCTGCTGCTGCGCCGCAGCCTGGGCCACCTGCGACGGGCGGTGGCGGCCGAGCTGGCCGCCTGCCAGGAGGGGCTGGCCGCCGCCGGGCGGCCGGCGGTGCTGGCCGACGCGGCGGTCTGCGTGCTGCTGGAGCGGTACGCCGCACGGGGGATGGCCCGGGCCGAGGCGGTGGCCCTGGCCG
>JBFGDW010000281.1:0-4699 GCA_041580435.1 Candidatus Polarisedimenticolia bacterium
CATAGATCTCCGCCCATTCCAGGAACCCGCCCTCGCCGGCCATGGCCTCGAAGGCGCCGCGCTCCAGGAAGTGGTAGTCCTTCCCCTCCACCTCCCCCTCCCGCCGTCCCCGGGTGGTGTACGAGACCGAGGCCACCAGCCCCGGAACCTGCTGGACCAGCCAGCGGGCGATGGTGGTCTTGCCGGTTCCCGACGGGGCCGAGAGGACCACCAGGTTCCCCCGCCCGGTGCAGGATGCGGCTGGCGCAGGACGGCTCATGCGATGTTCTGCACCTGTTCCCGGATCCGCTCCAGCTCCTGCTTCACGTCCACCACCAGCCCGCCCATCTCGGCGTCGCCGGCCTTGGAGCCGATGGTGTTGATCTCCCGGTTCATCTCCTGCAGGAGGAAGTCCAGCCGGCGGCCGTGAGACTCGCCGCCGTCATCCAGGATGGCGGCGGCCTGCTCCACGTACCCGGCCAGGCGGACCAGCTCCTCGGTCACGTCGCAGCGATCGGCCAGAACGGCCACCTCCTGCTCCAGCCGCCCCTCGTCCAGCCGGGCGTCGCCGGCCAGGAGCGCCTCCAGGCGCTGGGCCAGTCGCGCCCGGGCCAGCCCGGGCAGCTCGCCGGCCCGCTGGCGTATCGCTTCGTTCAGGCGGCCCACGGTGGCGAGGCGCCCCCGCAGGTCCGCCTCCATGACGCGCCCTTCCTCCAGCCGCATGGCATCCACCCCGTGGAGCGCCTCATCCACGGCTGCCACCAAAGCCGCGCGCTCGTCGTCGCCGAAGCCGGCGTCCACGGGCCGTGCGGTCACTGCGTCCGGGAACCCCAGCACCGTCTCCACCCTCAGGCTGCCAGGGAGGGCGAACTCCTTCTTCAGAACGTCCGCGGCCTGGAGCAGCCCCGCCACGAACGCCCGGCTCAGCTCCACCTCGCAGGGCTCGCCGCCGGCCCGGTCCAGTCGGATGGTCACGTCGGCCCGGCCCCGTCCCAGCCGCTCGCCGATGTGACGGCGCAGGGCCGCCTCCTCGGCCGCCAGCGCACGGGGCATGCGGAGCTGCACCTCGGAGTAGCGGTGATTGACGGTGCGGACCTCCACCGCGATGGTGAGGCCGGCAACTTCCCGGCTGCTCCGGCCATAGCCGGTCATTCCACGGATCATCAGCTGGACCGTTGGTGGTGCGGGGACGGGGCGCGGACGGCCAGGACGACGGGCCGGGACCGGCCTCCGCGCCCGGATCAGCGCCGGCTCCCGGGGGATGATAACGGACCTTCCGCGCCCGGGTCAAACGGCCGCCAGGGCTGGCCGGACCGGTGTTAGGATGCGGCCATGCCCTGCCGGCAACGGGATCTGCGCGCGGATGCCCGTGCCATCCTGGCGGCGGCGGTGGCCGCCGCCGCCCCGGGCCCCCAGGTGGTCCGTGCCCTCTCCCGGAGACGCCGGCAGCTGGCAGCCCGTCCCGTACACCTCCTGGCCCTGGGGAAGGCCGCGAGCCCCATGGCGGCGGCCGCCCTCTCCCTGGACTGGCTGCGCCCGCTGACGGCGCTGGCGGTGGGTCCGGCCGGGACGCGGGGAAGCCTGCCCCGGCGGGCCCGCTTCCTGGCCGGGGAGCACCCCCTTCCCGGCCCCGGCTCCTTCGCCGCGGGCCGTGCCCTGCTGGCGGCGGCTCGGAAGGCCGGCGCCGGCGAGACGGTGCTGCTGCTCCTGTCGGGAGGTGGCTCGGCCCTGGCCGCCGTCCCCCGGCCGGGGCTGGGACAGGAGGGGAAGCGGCGGATTCTGGCCCGGCTGCTGGATGCCGGCCTGCCCGTATCCGAGATGAACCTCCTGCGCGCCTCCCTCTCGGCGCTCAAGGGCGGGGGACTTGCCCGGGCGGCGCTCCCGGCCCGGACCGTCACCCTGGCCCTCATGGACGTGCCACTGGGAGCCCCCTGGGCCCTGGCCTCGGGCCCGGCCCGATCGGCCCCTGCGGGCTCGGCGGCCAAGCTGGCGGCCCACCTGCCGGATCTCGGCCTGGGGCAGGACGTCACGCGCCTGCTGCTCGAGGCCCTGGCCCTGCAAGAAAGGCTCCCTCCCCTCCGCGTCCCGGCACCCTTCCTGGTGATCGGCGACCGCCGGCTCGCCGCCAGCGGCGCCGCCCGGGAGGCCCGCCGGCTCGGGTATCGCTGCCGCATCGTGCCGGGTCGGGTGCGGGGGGAGGCCACCCGGCTGGGCCTGCGCCTGGGGGAGGAAGCGGTCCGCCTGTCCCGCGCCGCCGGGTCGCCGATCTGCGTCATCCGGCCCGGCGAGCCGGTGGTGCACCCCCCCGCCGGCTCGGGGCCTGGAGGCCGGTGCCAGCAGGCCGCGCTGGCCGCCGCCACCCGGCTGGCCGGGGTCCGCCGCGCCCGGGTGCTGGCGGCGGGGACCGATGGCCGCGACGGGCCCGGCAGCGCCGCCGGCGCGCTGGCCGACGGCGGCACCGTGGAAAGGGCCACCCGTGCCGGCCTCGTTCCGGAGGCCGACCTGGCGCGTCACGCCGCCGGCGCCAGCCTGGCGGCCGCCGGTGACCTCCTGCGGACCGGCCCCACCGGGACCAACGTCAACGACCTGTTCCTGGTCCTGGCGCGGCGCTCCTGAGCAGACCGGCCACCACCGCCTCCGCCGCCCGGCTGAAGACGCCCGGCGGCCCGAGCCGCGAGCGAACCTCCCGGAAGGCCAGGCGCTGCGCGCCGGCGGCCTCGCCATCCACCAGGAGGCGGCGCCCCTCCCGCGCCAGGTTCTCCCCGGTGAAGTCCTCCTGGATCCGCTCCGGAACCACCCGCCGGCCCGCCACCAGGTTCACCAGCCCCACATGGTCCACCCGCGTGAGGTAGCGCACCGGGACATAGGTCAGCGGGTTCATCCGGTAACCCACCACCATGGGGGTATCCATCATGGCCGCCGCCAGCGTGGAGGTCCCCGATGCGACCAGGGCGGCATCGGCCGCGGCCAGCGCTGGCAGGAAGTCGCCCCGCACCAGGCGCACGCCGCCCAGTCCCTCCGACCCGGCGGCGGCCGCCAGCTCCCGGTCTTCCAGCGTCGCGGCCACCGGCAGCAGCACGGCATCGAGCCCGGGGTGCTGCCGCAGGCGGCGGGCGGCGTCCAGCATGCCGGAGAGCATGGCCCGCACCTCCTGCCGGCGGCTGCCGGGGAGCAGTGCCAGGACCCGGCCGGACGGGGGCAGGCCCAGGCGCTGGCGGGCGGCATCCCGCGCCGGGGCATCCCGCGCCTGGTCCACCAGCGGATGGCCCACGTAGACGGCGCTGGCCCCATGCTTCCGGTAAAAGGCGACCTCGAAGGGAAGGATGCAAACGACCCGGCTCACCCAGCGGGCCATCTGCCGGACCCGCCCGGCCCGCCAGGCCCAGATCTGAGGGCTGATGAAGTAGACGACCGGCACCCCGCGCCGCCAGGCCGCCCGCGCCAGGCGCAGGTTGAAGTCGGGGAAGTCCACCAGGATCACGCCGGCGGGGCTGCGGCTCTCCAGGGTCCCGCGCAGGTTGGCCAGGGTCCGGGCCGCCAGGCGCAGGCTTCCGGCCACCTCGGCCAGCCCCATCACGGCCAGATCCCGGCTGTCGTGGAGGACCTCCATCCCCGCCGCCGCCAGCTCGGGGCCGCCCATCCCGTAAAAGGAGAGACCCGGGGCTGGCCCCGACAGGGCGCGCACCAGGTCCGCGGCGTGGTGATCGCCCGAGGCCTCCCCCGCCACCACGAGCACCTGGCCTGACAGGTCGAAAGTCATCCTATTCCATTTTCGTAATCATAAGAATCTATATTGCAACCCGCTAACCCGAATATATATTACCCGGGAAAGTTATATTTTTCCCAACCGTTCACTCCATGGGGGAAGTCGCGATGAGGAAATTTGCGCTCCTGCTGGCCGCCGCCACGCTGCTGTCGCCTGGAGCCGTCTCGGCCCAGTCGGCCGGCGAGATAATCGGCTCCACGGTCATCCAGGTCCCCGCGGACGTGTTCCAGTGCGGCCGCGGCACTTCCCCCTGCAACCTGCGGGCGCGGATCTACAACGAGCTGGACCCCACCGATTTCTTCGGCGCGGCCAACCCGGTGGACGGCTACCCCCGCTACGGGGCCCTGGGCCGCTACATCGGTGACTCCCAGATCACGGGCAACTACCCGTCGTGGTCCGGCCTCTACGGCCTGAACTGGTACGCGGTCTGGGATGGCGTGCTCAACCCCAACCGGTTCGATCACGTGGGGTTCTATGGCGCCCAGTCCCAGGTGGTGAACTTCTCCGAGCTGGGTAACAACGCCACCATCAACTGCCTGCCCGTGGTGGCCCAGACCGCCTGCTTCTTGGCCCTGGGCTCCGGCACCGGCAATGACCTGGACGGCTTCGGCCCGGCGGGCGCCGTGAACCGGTTCGGCGGCCTGTCGCCCATTCCGAGGCCGACGGTGGTGGGCTCCAGCCTCTCCTCCATCGACTTCGCCTGGGAGCAGGCCACAGCCGCCACGGTGAACGACGGTGCGCCCCATCCCATCCAGGGCTACAAGCTGTTCTTCACCATGCGTGACGCCAACGACCGCTTCGGCCCCTCGGCCACGGAGCTGGCCACCCAGGAGGCCCTCGGCCAGCTGCTGGACGCCACGCCGGGGACGTTCATCCCCCGCACCACCACCAGCTACACCCTGGACCTCACCCACCCCGCCCTGGCGGCCTTCAACCCGGCCACCCAGCGCCTGG
>JBFGDW010000282.1:0-4682 GCA_041580435.1 Candidatus Polarisedimenticolia bacterium
CGTGTGGCCGATAAGTTCTGCCACTCTACGATGGTGTTGCGCGATGGTCAACAGAATCCTTTTCGTTCCGGTGTGACGGGATGTCATTTCCGAAATGGAGCCTCATGAGTTTCCTGCCGTTTTCGACGGGATGGGCAGTTCCAGGGGCCGCAATTATCGCCGCGGGCCTTGGCACGGTGCTTCTCTACGCCTGCGCCGGCGCGCCGGAGGCCGGGGCGGCGCGCCGGGCCGAGGCGCTGCTGCAGGCCGGGGATGCCGAGGCGGCGCTTCAGGTCTACCGCGAAGCGCAGGGGCGGTTCCCCGACGCGGCGGTGCTGCGCCACGGGGAGGGGCTGGCTCTCTACCTCCTGGAGCGGGACACCGACGCCGAGGCGGCCCTGCGCCGCGCCATCGATCTGGACCCGGCCGAGCCGGGCCCCCACGTCACCCTGGGCCACGTCCTGGCCCGGAGCGGCCGCCCGGACGAGGCGCTGTTCGCCTACCGCCGGGCGGTGGAGCTGAAGCCGTCGGAGGCGGCCGCCTGGAAGGGGATGGGGTACACCCTCTACAACCTGCGCCGCTACGGCGAGGCGCGGGAGGCGCTGGTGAAGTACCTGGACTTCGCGCCGTCGGCGCCGGACCGCTTCGCCGTCACCCAGCTCATCACGGCCCTGTCGGCCTACGACGGCGAGGGCGAGGCAGGGGGCGACGGCGACTCAGGCGGAGCGAGCGAGCCGGACCCGTAGGACCGGCGCGGCCGCGCGGCCAGGCTGCCCTCCCACGACGCGGTCAGTCCGTCTCCTCACCCTCGCCGCCGGCGTCGTGCTCGTCGAACCAGCCCAGGATGTGGAGCACCTTGGCCATGTGATGGCTGGGCCGGCCGGCGATGCCGTGGGCCTCGTCGGGGAAGCGCACCAGCACCGCCTCCACCCCCAGCAGCTTGAGGGCCAGGTAGTACTGCTCCGATTCGCTCATGGGGGTGCGCCAGTCCTCCTCGCCCGTCATGACCAGGGTGGGGGTCTTGACATTGCCCACCACCGACAGCAACGAGCGCTCCATGTAATGGGCGGTGTGCTCCCACGGGAAGCCGGGGAACCAGTACCGGACGAAGAAGTTGCTGGCATCGGCGGTGAGCACGAAGCTGTACCAGTTGATCACCGGGTAGAGGCTGGCGGCGGCCCGGAAGCGGTCGGTGCGCCCGATCATCCAGCAGGTGAGCACGCCGCCGCCGCTGCCGCCAGTGACGTAGAGGCGCTCCGGATCCACGTACCCCTGCTCCAGGATGGCGTCCACGCCGGCGTCCAGGTCGTAGAAGTCGTCGCCGGGGTAGGCATGGTGGATCAGGTTGCCGAACTCCTCGCCGTAGCTGGTGCTGCCCCGGGGGTTGACATAGAGGACCACGAAGCCGGCGGCGGCGAAGAGCTGCTTTTCCATGTCGAAGCGGTCGCCGTAGTTGGCGAAGGGCCCGCCGTGGATCTCCAGGATGAGGGGGTACCTGGTTCCGGGCACGAAGTCCGGCGGCTTGATGACCCAGCCGTGGATCTCCCGCCCGTCCCTGGAGGAGGGGTAGCGGATCTCCTCCACGGCTCCCAGGGTCTTGTGGGCCAGCACGTCCTCGTTGAGCCGCGTCACTAGCCGGCGCGGCCCGCCCACCGGCGCCAGCACGGCCACGTCTCCCGGCAGGTCCGGGCGCGTCACGGCGAAGGCCAGGCGCCCGCCCGCCCCCACGGTGAAGGCGCCCCGGCCGCCGTAGGCCCAGCCGCCGCTTCCCAGGTCGCCGGTGAGCACCTTCATGGTCCCATCCAGGGTGATGGAGGCCAGCTTGCTGTTCCCCTCATCGTCGTAGGTGAAGAAGAGGCTCTTGCCGTCGGGGGCCCACGCCGCCATGTCCACCGACCGGTCCAGGTCGCCGGTGAGGACGCGGCGCTCGCCGCCGTCGCTGTTCATGACGTACAGGCGGGTGATCTGGTACCCCTGGAACCGGTCGTCGAATCCCAGATAGGCGACGCGGCGCCCGTCGGGAGACACCGCCGGCGCGGAATCGGGACCCCGGCGGTCGGTGAGGGCGCGGATCTCGCCGCCCCCCACCGGGAAGGCGTAGATCTCCGAGTCCAGCGGGTTGCGCGCGTGATCCGGCCGGCGGTTCACCGACAGCAGGATGCTCTTGCCGTCGGCGCTCCAGACCGGCTCGGCGGCGCCGAAACCCACCCCGCCGTGCTGGAAATCGCCGCTGGAGATCTGGCGCGGAGTTCCGCCGTCGGCCGGCAGGACGTACAGATGGGAGTAGCCGGGCCGCAGGTAGCCGGCGCCGTCCCAGCGGTAGGTGAGGGTGTCGATGACCGTGGCCGGCTTGGCCCACTCGGCCCCCTCGGGAGCCGCGGGCAGCTGGGCCACGGTGCGCGGCTTGTCCGGCGCCAGGGCCGTGATGGCCAGCCACTTCCCGTCGGGCGACCAGGCCAGGCTGGTGGGCGGAGTGGCCAGGTTGGTGAGCCGGGCCACCTGGCCGGTGTCCATCCAGCGCATGTAGACCTGGAGGGCGCCGTCCCGGTCGGACAGGAAGGCGAGGCGCTTGCCGTCGGGGGACCAGCGAGGGGTGGAGTCCCGCACATGGCCGGTGGTGACCGCCCTGTGGTTGCCGCCGTCGAAGTCGACGCTCCAGAGGTTGGTGTGATAGCGGTCGGACATGATGTCGCCGGAGCGGCGGGTGTAGACCACCGTCCTGCCGTCGGGGGAGATGCGCGGATCCAGGGCATACTCCATCTGGAAGAAGTCGGCGGGAGCCAGCCGGTCGGGCCGGGCCTCGCCGGAGGCGGCGGTGGGCGGGGCGCCGGCAAGCAGGACACAGATGGCCACGGCGGCGGACAGCAGTCGCATGATCTCCTCCCTGGTGTGCGGCGGCATCGTGCCGCCGGGGCGGGGCGCCTGTCAAGCGGCCGCCACCACGCCCAGGCCGGGCCGCGGTCAGCCCAGCCGGCCCACCGGGAAGAGGGCCAGGGTGGCGAGAGTGTTGCCCAGCCGGTCGCCGATGGGGATCTCCTGCACGGCGGGGGCAAAGACGGGCAGGTCCCGCTCCAGGCAACGGATCCGCCACGCCAGCAGATCGTGGCGGGCCACCTCCCGGCCGGCGGTGTGCAGCAGCAGCAGGACGCCGGCGTCGCGGATCCCCGGGTCGGCGGCCATCTTGGCCACGTCCTCGGCTGCGCTCCCCAGCAGGCGTCCGCTGTAGTCGCGGGCCGGACCCGACGGCGTGAACTGGGCGGCCAGCTTCATCTCCAGCCAGTAGGGCTGGTTCTCAAGGCCCGGCCCCGAGCGAAGCACCAGATCGCAGCGCCGGCCCACGCTGCGCCGGGCGTGCTTGCGGGCGGCGGGGTAGCGCACCTCCCCCTCCACGGCGTATCCGGCCCCCTGCAGGGCGCCAGCCACCAGAGGATGGATCTCCGTCTCGACCAGACCGTCGAGCCCCACCACCGCCTGGGCTTGCTCCCGCAGCGCGGCCTCCCGCGCCAGTCCGGCGGCGATGGGCGCAAGCAGGCAATCCACCAGCGTGGTGCCCACGGCTCCTCCTCCCTCGAGGACGTATACTAGGACAGGAGGAGGGAGAGCTCATGGACGTCGGTCTGCGCGGCCTGGCTCTTCTGACGGCAGGAGCCGCGCTGGCAGCCTGGCCCCCGGCCCTGGCCCACGCCCAGGAGGCATCCCCGCCCCCCCGTCCCGGCCAGGAGCTCGCCGAGCTGCGGGTGGTGGCGGCCATGGTGGGCCCGGACCTGACCCTGCGGCCGGTGCCGCGGCACCCGCTCCGCCTGACCCGCGCAGACGGCACGCTGGAGCTGGAGCTGGTGACCAGCTTCGCGGGAGAGGCCGCGGCCCAGGTGCCCCCCGGTGACTACCGCCTGTCGTCCCGGCGCGTCGTCCGCTACCAGGACGCGACCTACTCCTGGCAGCTGGACCTGCGGGTCCCCCCCGAGGGGCTCCAGGTGGAGCTGTCCGGCGACAACGCCCTGAGGGCGGAGATCGCCGACGTCAGGCCTCCCATACGGGATGAGACCAGCGTGTTCGAGGCGGCCCGCCACAGCGTCGTGACCGTCTTCTCCGAGGCCACCCGGGGGACCGGGTTCGTGGCCGACGCGGCCGGGCTGGTGGTGACCAACCACCATCTGGTGCGCCGCTCCAGCTACCTGGCCGTCAAGCCGGATCGACAGGGGAAGTTCGCCGCCCAGCTCCTGGCCGAGGACACGGTCAACGATCTGGCGGTGCTGCGCGTCCATCCCGACGCGGTGCAGAGCTCGCCGCCGCTGGCTCTCGCCTCGCCGCCGGATGGCCAGCCGGCGGTGGTGGTGGGGGAGAAGGTGCTGGCCCTGGGCAGCCCCCTCTCCCTGGAGGGGGTCATGACCAGCGGCATCGTCAGCAAGGTGGAGCCGGCCTACCTCCTTTCGGACGTGGTGATCAACCCCGGCAACTCGGGTGGCCCGCTGCTCAACATGAGGGGCGAGGTGGTGGGGGTGACCACGTTCGGGATCTCCGGCGGGCCGGGGCCAGGCGTGAGCGGGTCGGACCCGGTGGAGGCGGCGGCGCGCCTGCTGGAGCAGGCGCGTGCCCGGATGGAGGCGGGCCCGCCGCCGCCGCCATCCCCGCTGCCTGAGGCGTCCGTCCTGCCCTTCCCGGCCGAGGCTCTTCGTGCCGCCCGTGAGAGCCCCGCGCGCGCC
>JBFGDW010000283.1:0-4673 GCA_041580435.1 Candidatus Polarisedimenticolia bacterium
ACCCCCTGCTCCTTGGTGGTGAAGAACGGATCGAAGATCCGGTCCAGGTGGGCCGGGGGGATCCCGGGGCCGGTGTCAGACAGCTGCAGCCGCACGCGCCCCCCCGCCGTATCGGCCTGGACGCGCAGGCGGCGCTCGCCCCGGGCCGAGCGCAGGGCGTGCTGGGCATTGGAGATCAGGTTGACCAGCACCTGCTGGAGCTGGTGGCGATCGCCCAGCACCGGAGGCAGACCAGGCGGCGGTGCCCAGTCCACCTGGATGTTCTCCAGCCGGAACTGATGGGCGAACAGGGACAGGATGCCGTTCACCAGCTCCTCCAGATCCACCGGCGCCCGTGCCGGCGCCCGGGCCCGGGCCACGTCCAGCAGGTTGTGGACGATCCGCCGGGCCCGCTGGGCCTCCTCGGCGATGATGGTGAGGCGGCGGCGGGTCTTGTCCTCGTGGGCCTGGCTCAGCAGGAGCTGGGAAAAACCCACCACCGAGGCGAGGGGATTGTTGAGCTCGTGGGCCACGCCCGAGAGCATCTCGCCCAGGGCGAGCATCTTCTCCGCCTTCATCTCCTGCTCCCGCCGCCCGCGGGACTCGGTGACGTCGCTCAGGATGAGGGCGCGGATCTCCGGATGCGCCGGGTCAAGCGGGGCGGACCAGCGAGCCAGGTAGGTGCGCTGATCGGCGCGGCAGCTGAACTCGATGCCGGCGGCGGGCGCCGGCATCGGGGCCGGGACGGGAAGCTGGGTCCCTCCAGGCCCCCGGTCGGCCGGTTCGCCGCGCAGGGTGGCAAGCATCCTGCGGGCCGCCTGGTTGAGGGGCCGGACCCCGCTGTCCCCCTCCACCAGCGTCACCCCCACCGGCACCGGCTCCAGGAGGGCAGCCAGCCGCCGCTCCTCGCGCCGCGCGTCCTGCAGCCACCGGTCCAGGGAGAGGGCAGCCTGCTGCGCCACTGCCGCCACCAGCCGCAGCTGTCCCTCGCCGGGCGTCGGGCCGGAGGGAAGGACGGCCAGCAGACCTCCCGTGCCCGAACCGGCCATCAGGGGGAAAACCAGCGGCTCCACCGCCGCGGGCACGGGGCTCCCCGGGGGGGGCAGCGACTCGCCCCACGCCAGGCCGCCCCACCCCAGGCCAGCGGCGCGTGCCGCCTCGGCCAGCTTGTCCTCCAGCCCTTCCCGGGCCGGCCGGCCCAGATTGCGCCCGCCCCGCGCCATGACCGCCGGAATGGGGCCGCCGGCCACCAGCACCACGGCCTCCCAGGACAGGACCCGGTCCAGCGCCGCCTCCACCTCGCCGGCCAGCGTGGGGAGATCGGTGGCACGCCCGAGTCGCCGTCCCAGGTCCAGCAGCAGTCCCGCCTCGCCCGCCTCGGCCGGCCGCGGGCGGGAGCGCGCCAGGGACAAGGCCGCCGCAAGGCGCGACAGCCCCGCCCGGGCGCCGGCCTTCAGGGGGCGGGACGCCGCGCGCGCCGCCAGCAGCGCCGGCAGCGGCTTGCCGGCGTTCAGGGGGACAATCCAGGCCCGGCGGCAGCCACCGGCCTCCAGGAAGCGGCCCCAGGGTCCCGCATCGCCGGCGGCCTCGCCCAGCTCCTGGGGGACGCCCTCTCCCGCCGCTGGCGCGGCCGGGGCCGGCGTGCCGGGTGGCCAGCCGCCGGCGCCCCCGGAGATGCAGGCCCCCACCTGGGACGGGGGACCTTCCAGGAGGGCCAAGGCGTCCAGGCCCCAGGGGTCAAGGAGGTGCCGGCAGGCGTCGGGCAGCCCCGCATCACCGGCCGCCAGCGCGCGCAGCACCCCGGTGAAGGGATCGACAGCGGAGGGGTCGCCCGGCATGGGCTGCGAGTCTAGGCCGCACCCTGCGCGCCGTCAAGAAACCGGGGCTGGACGGGGCGTCAGTTCTCCAGCAAGCTCAGGCGCGCGCCGCTGCGGCGCTCGGGAACCATCCCCTCCCGCCGCGGCGGCATGGTGGTGCCCCGGGTCCGGCCCAGGTAGCGGCGCAGCCGCTCCTTGGCCTGACACTCGATCTGCCGGACCCGCTCCCGGGAGATCCCCATGTCGGCGCCGATCTCCTTGAGGGTCCGGGTGCGGCCGCTGCCGAAGCCGTAGCGCTGGGCGATGACCTGCTGCTCCTGGATGTTGAGCACGGCCAAGGCGGTCCGGATGAGGCTCTTGTTCTCCTTCCGGATCAGCGATTCCTCGGGGCTGCGGATGGAGTCGTCCACCAGGTAGTCGGAGATGGGGGTGTCCCGGTCCCGCCCCACCCGGGCGTCGATGGAGATCTCCTTGAGGCTGAACTGGAGGATCTGGTCCACCTTGGCCACCGAGCTGTCCATCTCCTTGGAGATCTCGTCCTTGGCCGGCGCCCGGCCCAGGGATTCCCGCAGGGCCCGCTCGGTGTTGCGGACGGCCTTGACCTTCTTCATCTGATAGTTGGGCACCCGGACCAGGTTCGACTGCTCCGAGAGGGCCTTGAGGATCGACTTGCGGATCCACCAGATGGCGTAGGTGATGAACTTGGTCCCCTTGCGGGGGTCATAGCGGTGGGCCGCCTCGATGAGCCCGATGTTCCCCTCGTTGAGGAGGTCCTCGAAGGGGATCCCCAGGTTGCGATACTCGCTGGCCACCTTCACCACGAAGCTCAGGTTGGACTCCACCAGCTCGTTGCGCGGGCGGGCCTGCCCCTTCCTGATGCGCTTCCCCAGCCCCATCTCCTCTTCCTTGGTGAGGATGGGGTAGTTCCGGATCTCAGAGAAGTAGCGCGACAGCGACGGATTGCGATCCGTGTTGCCCGTGGCTCGTGCCATGGAGTTCTCCCGGGGTCATGCGGCGGTGATTCTGGTCGCGGCGGGCCTGGGTGCTGGAAGAACGGCGGCGATTCTTTCCTTGACTTTCTGTATGGGCGAGAGTAGATTGAGGCGGATAAAAGGCGGTGTTTAATTGTTGAACAGCGCCGAAGCCAGCCATTTAGAGGGTCCTCATTTGGTATCGAGCCCTGAGAATCAGAGAGAACCGGCCAGAGTTGGCGCTGAGAGTCCCGGCTTGAGTCGCGCCCGGCGGTCCCTGGTTCATCCCGACCTCTCCTCCGCGGCTCATATTATGTCTGCACAGCAAACATGTCAAGCTCATTTTGCGATTGCAGCATCCAAGCCCCGTCCAAGGCCGGGTCACCCTTACCTATCTCCAACATGCTCAGACACTTGGGTGGCCGTTAAGTAACTGAACTCCTCGCATTTTTGGAGAGTGCGATGAGCCCTGCAACCAAAGCTGGCAGACCCCGGCCGGTGCCCGATGTCGGCCGCAAGCTCCGGGATCTGCGCAAGGCCCGGAACCTGACCCAGAGCGACCTGGCTGCCCGCATCGGCATCCAGCAGTCGGACCTCTGCCGGATGGAGAACGGACAGTACCGGGTCAACCTCGAGACCCTGGTGAAGGTGCTGCGCGAGTTCCGTATTTCCTTCTCCGAGTTCTTCCAGGAGGAGAGCTTCGGCAACCTTTCGGCCGACGAGCGGGGGCTGATCCAGACCTTCCGCCAGCTCGCCGCGGACAAGCGCGAGGAGCTCCTGCGGTACGCCCGTTTCCTGGACACCGAAACGCCTCGCGAGCGGGAGGGGGTCGAGTCATGACCCGCTCGCCTGCGGCAAGCCCCGCCATGGAGGCAGTCCCTTGACCCATCCCGCGGCGCCTGAACGGACCGAGGGTCACCTGGCGGACCTCTACTTCCGCCTGCAGGAGGCCTGCCGCCAGGCTGTTCGCCGGGGTGCGCCCCAGCGGGCGCTGGTCCTGAGCCGGCGCGCCACCGTGGCCGCCCGGGCAACCCGCCGCCCGGATCTTCTCCACCGCGCGGCCACGTCCCGGAGCATGGTGCTCCTGGAGCTGGGCCAGGTGCGCGATGCCGAGAAGGGGCTGCGGGAGGTGGTGCTGGAAAGCGCCGACAACGAGGTGATCTGTCGCGCTGCCTTCTACCTCGCCTCCAGCCTGCGCCGGCAGCGGCGCATGAGCCGAGCCCTGTTCTTTGCCCGCAAGGCGGCGGACAAGGCCGAGGAGCTGGAGGACCCGGTCTGGCAGGCCCGCTGCCACAACCTCCTGGGAAACATCCAGATGAACCAGGGCCAGCTGGACGAGGCCCTGGTGAATTACCAGGAGGCCCTCTGCATCTGGCGGGGCCTGCCCGGCGACCATCGCTTCGCCACGGCCATCGTCCTGGACAACATCGGCTACTGCCAGACCCTGGAGAAGCGCCTCGACGACGGGATCACCACTATCTCCGAGGCCCTGGAGTTGGCCCTGGAGATCGGGGACCGGCGCACCGAGGCCGAGTGCCGCCAGGACCTGGCCCATGCCCACCTCCTGGCCGGGCGGCCCGAGGAGGCACGGGGCCACGCCGAGGCAGCCCTGACGCTGGCCGAGGCGGCCGGGTTCCGGGACATCCTGCAGAACAGCATCTACATCCTGGGAGAGGTGGCGGCCCTGGAGGGAGACGATGCGGCGCGGGACGCCTACTTCGCCCGCCTGCAGTCCTTCTTCCCGGAGTTTCCGTATCTTCGCGACTTCTTGCGCATGTTCGATCTGAGCGACATATTGACCTTCCACTGAGGGGACTGAGGACGTGATGGCCCGGTGCAGACCATGACCAAGCCGACGCGGAAGATCCCCGCCCTGGCCCTGTGCCTCCTGATGGCGGCCCTGGCC
>JBFGDW010000284.1:0-4660 GCA_041580435.1 Candidatus Polarisedimenticolia bacterium
GAGGGGATCGGCAGCCGCGACCTGGCCACCACAGCCTCCCTGCACCTGGCCGAGGCCGAGCTGGCGGCAGGCGAGACGGCGCGGGCCCGCCGCAGGGTGGAGGAGACGCTGCGCGGCGTGGATGACCTGGGGCTGCGGCCCCTCATGGCCCGTGGACGGTACCTGCAGGGCCTGATCCTCAAGGAGGAGGGGAATGCCACCGGAGCCCAGGAGAAGATGGCCGAGGTGCGCCGCATCCTGGACGAGATGCAGCAGGAGTCCGGCAGCGCCGGCCTATTGCAGCGAGCGGACCTCCGCCCCCTGGCCAAGGCGGCCGGTCTCGACCGATCCTCCTGATCCCCTGTCCTGCGTTTACGGCACGACGCGGAAGAGCGTGTCCTGGGCCGCCTCATTGTCGGTCAAGAACAGGATGGACAGGCTGTAGGTTCCGGGCAGGTACCCCTCCAGGCTCAGGTTGTAGATGTTCTGCTTGGTGGGGTTGTCGTTGCGGAACAGCGGCGGATCGTTGGGATTGGAGCTGCCCGACGCCTGCACCCGGATCGGCTCGAACACCGGCTTGCCGGCGGCGTCCAGGATCCGGGCCACCGACAGCAGCGCCTGGACTCCCTCGGTCAGGAACGGCCCGCTGGCGCAGCTGGCCCCCGGTGTGGCTGCCGCCAGCAGGAACTTCACGGGGATGGTGTCGCCCGAGGAGAACACCGCCGGGGTCTCCGGGGGTGACTGGTTTAGGGGTGTCCGGAAGCCGCAGAACTGCCCCCTCTCGGTGGACACGCCGGTCAGGTCGAACTCGCCCATGAAGTAGCGGCTGAAGGTGTTCCCCTTGCCGCCCAGGACGGCGTCATCCGGGAAGAGGGTGCTCACCGGGTAGAACCCCTCCATGGTGATCAGCCCGCAGAGGGCCCCCTCATCCTCGCAGCGCACCAGGCGCGGGTTGGCCAGGCGCTCGGTGAAGCCGCCAATATGGTGGCGGAAGAACCCGTCCAGGTCGGGCTGGCAGCCCGGGGGCGAGACGGCGGTGAGCTGGTAGATCATGCCGAACCCCCCTTCCCCCAGGTAGGGGATGGGGCGGCCCGGAACGCCGGTGGCGTTGATGAGGGTCTGCAAGGCCGCCGGCGCCGCCGGCGTGGCCCGGATGGTCGCCCTGCAGTTGTTGGCGGTCAGGAAGTAGGCGTGGCCGCCGAAGCCGTAGAGCTGGAAGCCAGAAAACGGACCCTTGGTCACGGTCCGGCTGGTGGGGGGAAGCGCCACCCCCCTGAACTCGGCCCCACGGTGGTCCGGGTTGCGGAACTCCAGGATGGTGGTGGAGGCGGCCGGGCACGAGGCGATGTTGATCCTCTCCAGGGACGCCGAGTTGTTGCTGGTGACGGTCACGTAGAGTGTGTCATCGGCGGTGAAGGCCAGATGGTTCGGCCTGGTGTTGCCGGAGTAGTTCAGGCACTTGGCACTGCTGCCGTCGGTGCGCCGGACGTAGAGCCCGTCGCTGGCGCTCACGAACAGGTCTCCGTTGCTGCGCCGGGCCACCCCCACCGGCTCCCGCAGCCCCGAGAGCAGGACCGAGGCGCTGGCGAACTGGGTGTTGAAGGGCGATGACAGCAGCCGCCCCCCAGGCCGGTCCACCAGCAGGAGGTTGCCGTTGTGGTTCTGGGTGAGACCGCCCCCAGCGAAGCCGGTGCCCAGGATGGAGGAGCCGATGATGCGCACCGGCGCCGGGATGGCGCCGCCCAGCGGGATGGTCGACAGTCCCGTGATGCGCCAGACGCCCGAGCCGGCCGCCTGGCTGCTCACGAACAGGTCCCCCTTGTGGCTGAACCAGCCGCACTGGGGGGACTGGAGACCGCCGGCCGCCGGCGCCTGGTAGACGACCTCGAAGTTCCCGGACGGGTTCGTGGCCGGGTCCGGATCCATCCGGATGATGCGCCCGTTGGTGGGGTCGCACGCTACCAGCAGGTTGTCGGCCCCGAGGATGAGATCCTCGAAGCGGGCGCCGGCCATGGTTAGCACGGTGCTCGGAATACCAGTCGCCGGGTTGACCCTGAGGATCTGCCCGGTATCGGTGCGCGAGATGTAGACCGTGCTCGCTCCCCCCTGGGCCGCAGCGAGGGCGGGCAGCAAGAGCAAGAGGGCGACGGTGGCGAGGGCGAGCGCCCGGGGCAGCTTCTGCATGGGGTCCTCCTGGGTCCTCTGCCCGCCATCGGCGGCGTCCCGACGGTGGTCTCATCCCCCCCGGGATGACGCGGCGCCGCTCCGGCCTCACGGCAGGCCTCCGAGCGGCCTGAAGGCATAGGCTTGGACTGTACAATTCCTATACGACGAACCCTCGCAAAGTCAATGTAGATACGACTTTGAGCGCGTCCGGACGGCCCGCGGAGCAGGAACACGGCAATTTGGCTAGAATGCTCCCCTCCATGAGCACCGGCACCACCATGTTCCCCCGGGCCCGGATCCCGTATGGCACCTGGGGCAGCAGCGCGTTCCCGGCCTGGCAGACCTCCCCCCTGGCGGAGGTCAACATCGGCCAGTTCGGGGGGGAGGCCATGGGACGCATCCTGGGGCTGCGAGGCGTCCCCGCCCGCCGGCTGGACTACCTTGTCATCGGCTCCACCATTCCCTGGCACTGGAAGTTCTGGACCGCCCCGCTGGTGTCAAGCTGCATGGGACGCCGGCTCCCCGGCTACCACGTGGAGCAGGCCTGCGCCACGGGGTTGCAGGCCACCCTCCTGGCCGCCGCCGAGGTGGAGAGCGGCGGCCACGACGCCGTGGGCGTGCTCACCTTCGACCGCACCAGCGACTCGCCGGTGGGGGTCTTCCCCGAGCGTCGCGCTCACCGCCGCACCGAGGCCATCAGCGACGTCTGGGACAACTTCGGCTTCGACCCGGCCACCGGCCACGCCATGCTGGACACCGCCGGCAAGGCGGCGCGCAAGCACCGCCTGGACCGGCGCGAAGTGGACGAGCTGACCGCCTACCGCTACCAGCAGTACTTCGACGCGCGCGACTCGGGCTTCCTGGACCGGGTTCTGGTCCCCCTGGACCTGCTCAATGTCCAGGGCAAGCCGCTGGGGCGCATCGACCAGGACCTGGGAGTGCGCCCCGTCACCCTGGAGTCGCTGCGCCAGATGCGCGAGCTGGAGACCTGCGTCACGTCGGGCACCCAGACCCACGCCTCCGACGGCATGGCCTGCCTGCTGGTCTGCACCGAGGAGGCGGCGCGGGAGGTGAGCCGCAAGCCCGAGATCGACATCCGCTTCGTGGCCAAGGCCGAGGTGCGGGCCGACCCGAGCCTCATGCCCGAGGCGCCGGCCCTGGCCGTGCGCCGGCTGCTGTCCGCCACCGGCCTGTCCCTGGCTGACGTGGCGGTCATCAAGAATCACAACCCCTTCGCCGTCAACGACGCCGTCTTCAGCCGCATGCTGGAGCATGACTGGAAGAAGATGAACACCACCGGCTGCTCCCTGGTCTGGGGCCATCCCCAGGGGCCCACCCTCACCCGGGTGCTCATCGAGGCCCTGGAGGAGGCGGTGGACCTGGGGGGCGGCCACGTCCTGGTGTTCGGCTGCGCCGCCGGCGACGTGGGGATCGCCGCCCTCCTGCGTGTGGGGTGAGGAGGGTGATGCCATGAGCCGCACGCTGCGCGAGCCGACGCTGTCCACCCTGGGGCTGGGAGGCGTGCTCAACATCTTCAAGGCCGGCCGACTGCCCCTCACCGCCGAGGAGACGGTGAGCCGGGTCTTCGGGCCCGGGAAGGAGCGCGGCGCGCTGGTCATCTCCGGCGCCAATGGCATCGTGGGGGCCGGCAAGACCATGCAGCTCGGCTCCCGGCTGGAGCCGTTCGGCGTGCGGGTGGTGGCGCTGGACCTGCCCGGCGCCCCCGACGGCATCGGCCGCCAGTACCCGGGCCTGGTGCGCGCCTTCGGCCGCGAGCAGGCCGACCGGATCATGGCCGGCATCGTCCGCCTGTCCTACGACGGCAAGAGCCTGCCCGCCGAGCTGGCCGCCCTGCGCCCGCGCTTTCTGCTGGAGGCCATCCCCGAGATCCTGGAGCTCAAGAAGGCGCACTATGCGGCCTTCCGCGCCGCGTTCCCCCAGATCAAGATCCGCTCGGTGACCTCGGGCTTCCCCAGCTCGGAGTTGGGTGTGGGCGTGGCCCACCCGGCCTTCCCCCACGAGATCAACAAGGTCTGGGAGACCGTCGAGCCCGCCAAGGCGCCCATGGGCCGCCTGCTCTGGTCCCTGGGGATGGTCCCCGTGCCCGTGAGCGACCACTGGTCGTTCATCCTGGATGTCCTCTTCTGCGGCATCACCCTGGCCGGGACGCGCTACCACGAGGCCGGCAACATGCCGTACTGGAAGATCGACAAGTACGTGCGCCGCCTGCTGGGGCCCAACCCCTTCCGCGCCCACGACGCCATCGGCGCCGCGGGGGCCAACTTTTTGACCTGGTCCTGCCTGCACCACCTGGCCGGGACCTACGGCGATCTCTTCCAGCCCACCGTCGACCTGGTGGCCCACAAGGAAGCCGGCCAGGGATGGTACCCGCCCGACCACTTCCGGCCCCTGGTGGACTGGTCGCTGGACGGGGCCGATGAGGAGCGGTTCAACGACTGGATGCTGGGCTCTCTCTACCAGATGTCCACCCTGCTGGTGCACGAGCGGCGCGGGC
>JBFGDW010000285.1:0-4653 GCA_041580435.1 Candidatus Polarisedimenticolia bacterium
GCAGCATCCACAGACAGACCCCCAGGGCGGCCAGGACCGCCAGCGCCGTCGCGCCGCCTCGCGCCAGGGCCGCGGCGGCCGCCGCCTCCCTGGCCGCGGTGATCCCCGTGCCCAGCCCCGGGAGGAAGCGGCCGCCCGCCGCCGGCACCATGGCCGCCGACACGCCACCCCCCACCAGGGCGGCTCCCACCCAGGCGCTTGCCGGCAGCGGCCGTCCCGCCCGCCGGCGCACCGCCAGGGCGTCCCACCCGGCGGCCGCGGCCACCGCCACCGCCAGGGCCACCAGCGGCAGCAGCCGCTCGGGGTAGCGGAGCACGGCGCCCGGCAACGGCCCTCCCCCCTCCAGGGCGAGCAGCGGGTTGTGGCGCCCCAGTGCCAGCAGCAGCAGGACCAGGCCAAGCCCCACGCTCACCTGCACCAGCCGCAGCAGGGGGGGGGCCAGGGCATCCGGCGCCGGCTCACGTGCAGTCCGGCCGGCGCCGGGGCGCAGCGCCGCTGCAGTCCCCACCAGCGCCAGCACCAGCACGCCGCTGCCCAGGTAGGCCGACAGGATCAGCGGCACCTCCATGTCGAACAGGCGGCCTCCCCACCACCGGGCCGGATCCACTGGGTTCCCCCAGAGCCCGGGGATCACGGCCTCCAGCAGACGCTGCGGCGGCATGGACCAGTGCAGGAGCTGCTCGGGGCGGAAGCCGACCCCCCGCTCCGACTCGGCCAGCGCCGTCCAGGCCGGCAGGATCTGCACCGACGCCAGCAGCACCCCGCCCCCCACCGTGGCCGCGGCGAGGGCCAGCCGGCGGCCCGGACCGGGGCCGGCGGCGGCCCGCGCCGCCAGCAGTGCCAGGACGAACGGCAGCACCTCGGCGCCGCCGGCCAGGAGCGGCACGGCGCACACGAGCGCGGCGGCCGGCAGCCACCGCGCCGGCGCCGCCAGGGCCCGGCCCCCGGCCCACGCCGCCAGCGGCACCCACGCCACCGCCCCCATCATGTTGGGGAGATTGCCCAGGGACAGGAGCGGGCCCGACAGGGACCACGCCAGGCCGCCCAGGCGGGCGGCGCCGGCCGACGCTCCGCAGCTCGAGAGCAGCAGCGCCAGCCCCCACCCGGCCAGGAAGACCTGCAGGATGGCGCCGGCGGCCAGCGCCGCGTCCAGCGGCAGCGCCAGGTCCAGCAGCGCCACCGGGTGCAGCACCAGGTGGTTGGGGTTGGCCAGCAGGTGGCGCCCACCATCGGCCAGCGGATCCCACAGCGGCAGGTGCCCGGCCCCCCACTGGGCCCGGATGACGCTGCGCACCGGGCGGTGGAGCAGGGTCAGATCACGGAAGTAGAGGGCGCCTCCGGTCAGGACGCCGGCAAACGCCAGCAGGCTGGTGGCCAGGATCGGCGCCGCCAGCCACCGCCCCCCGGCCGGGGCCGGCACCCACCTCACTCTCCGGACCCGCCTTCCCTCTCCGGACGGCTGCCAGGCGGCCGCACGTCCAGCCCGTACTGCTTGGCGAAGTACCTGAACGAGCGGAATGACATCCCCAGCCGACGGGCCGCCTCCACCTGCACGAATCCCGACTCCTCCAGGGCGCGCGTCATGAGCCGGGCCTTGATCTGGTCCAGGTAGCGGTCCACGCTCTCCCCCACCGGGAGCATCTCGTCCCCGCTGGCGGCGGGCGCCTCGGCGCTCGCGGCATGGCGGACCTCCTCCGGCAGCGCGTCCATCTCGATGGACCCGTCCCGGGACAGGGTCACGGCCCGCTGCACCGCGTTCTCCAGCTCGCGGACGTTGCCGGGCCAGGCGTGGCGCTCCAGGGCCGCCATGGCCGCCGGGGAGAACCCGCCCAGCTCCCGCCCCAGCTCCCGGGCGTGGCGCTCGGCGAAGGTCCGGGCCAGCACCGGAATGTCCTCGCGCCGCTGCCGCAGGGGGGGGAGGGCGATGGGTATGACATTGATGCGGTAGAAAAGATCCTCCCGGAAGCTGCCGTCGGCCACCCGGGCCGTCAGGTCGGCGTTGGTGGCGGCCAGCACCCGCACGTCCACCGGGATCTCCTCGGTGCCCCCCACCATGCGGATGGTCCGCTCCTGCAGCACCCGCAGGAGCCGCACCTGGGCCGGGGGTGACATCTCGCCGATCTCATCCAGGAAGACGGTGCCTCCCCGGGCGGTCTGGAACAACCCGGGCTTGGCCGCCACGGCGCCGGTGAACGCCCCCTTCACGTGACCGAACAGCTCGCTCTCCAGCAGCTCCGACGGCAGCGCGCCGCAGTTGATGGAGACGAAGGGGGCCTCCGCCCGCGGGCTGCAGTAGTGGATGGCCCGGGCCACCACCTCCTTGCCCGTGCCGCTCTCGCCGGTGATGAGCACCGTGGAGGGGGTGGGGGCCACCCGGTCGATGAGATCCAGCACCGTGCGCATGGCCGGCGAGGCCGCCACCAGGCTGCCGGGGCCGTGGCGCCGCCGGAGCTGCTGCTTGAGCATCCGGTTCTCCTGGCGGGCCCGCCTGGAGTCCAGGGCGTTGCGCACCGTGGCCCGGAACTCGTCCACGTTGAAGCTGGCGCCCTTGTCGATGCAGTCGTACACCCCCAGGGCGAACGCCTTCTTGGCCGATTCCATGGAGGCGTAGGCGGTGATGAGGATCACCGGCAGCTCGGGGCTGCCCCGGCGCACCTCCGCCAGCAGATCGATCCCCGTCTCTCCGGGCATGGCGATGTCCGACACCACGAGGTCGAAGGCCTCCCGGGCCATGGCCTCCCGGGCGGCGGCCACCGACGGGACCGCCCGCACCTGGTGCCCCTCCGGCTCCAGGGCGATGGTCAGGAGCTCGCGCATGGACTTCTCGTCGTCGACGATCAGGATGCGCGATGGGTCGCTGTCTGCCATGCAGTCTCCCTGGTGGAGGTCTCATCGGTCCGGGACGGCCCGGGGACTGTGAGGGTGACCCGGGTCCCCTGGCCCGGCTGGGACTCGACGCTCACCTTGCCTCCATGCTCCTTCACGATGCGGTAGACGATGGCCGTTCCCAGCCCCGTTCCTCCGTCGAACCGGGAGCGGAAGGGCCGGAAGAAGTCCCGGACCTCCTCCGGGGTCATCCCCCGGCCCGTGTCGGAAAAGGTGAGGCGCACCGCTCCCCCAGGCGCCGGCGCCGCGGCGATGGCGAGGCGCCCGCCATCGGGCATGGCCCGCAGGGCGTTGGTGGCCAGGTTCCAGAACACCTGCTTCATCCGGTTCACGTCCACCAGGCAGGGTAGCTCTCCGGCGGCGTAGTCGGTGAGGACCTGGTGCCCTGGGCCCAGGCCCGGTGAATTGCGCAGCAGCCGCACCAGCTCCTCCAGCAGCAGGACCAGGTCGGCCGGCTCGGGCTGGAAAGGCCGGGGCCGGGCGAAGGCCAGGAACTCCTTGAGGACCTGGTCCAGGCGCAGGGACTCGCGCCGGATGATGTCCAGAAGCTCTCGCTGCTCCTCGGCGCCGGCGACGGGCAGCGACGCGCCCAGCACCTGGGCCGAGCCGCTGAGGCTGGCCAGGGGGTTGCGCAGCTCATGGGCCATGCCGGCGGCCATCTCTCCCACGGCGGCCATCCGCTCCTGCAGCAGCACCTCCCGCTCCAAAGACTTGATCTCGGTCAGATCCTGGAAGGTGAAGATGAACCCCAGGGGGAGCAGGTCCTTGTCCCTCAGGACGCCCGCCGTGAAGCCCAGGACCCGGCGCACGTCGCCGCCCACCTGGAACGGGACCTCGAACCGGTACCGGCGCTCCCGGGACAGGGTCTCCCGCAGTCCGGAGGTGAACCCGGGGGGCAGGCCCAGGACCTCCTCGATGCTCCGCCCCAGCACGATCCCCTCGGCCAGCCCCGTCAGCTCCCGGGCGGCGCGGTTCAGGAACGTCACGGCGCCAGCGGCGTCGGTGGTGACCAGGCCCGAGTTGACCGAGTCGATGATCAGCGCATTGAACGCCTGGAGATCCTCCAGGTTCTCGCGGGTCGCGCCCAGCTCCTCGCCGGTGCGCCGCAGCGTCTCGGAGAGGGCCGAGGCCAGGACCCCCACCAGGCCGAACCCCAGGAAGTGGACCAGGACCGAGAAGCTCGCCCGCTTCACCTCCGAGGGGGTGGGGGTGAAGGAGTCGGCCGGGTAGGGCGGCAGCCACCCCGACACCAGCAGGACCACCAGCAGGCCGTAGGCGATGCACGCCAGCGCCGCCACCGTGTAGGCCCCGCGGCGGTAGAGGAGCATCCCCCCTGCGATGATGACCGGGACGTACAGGAACGAGAAGGGGCTCGACGGGCCACCGGTGATGTAGACGAACCCGGAGGCCGTCAGGATGTCGCCGGCCAGCTGCAGGTGCAGCAGGGCCGGGCGGCTGCGCAGCGCCGGGTACAGCAGGGCATAGATGATGGTGAGGACGTAGGAGCCGGCGGTGAGGACGTAGAGCGGGCGAAGGGAGCGGACCGGGTGGAACCAGATCTCCACCAGGAACGCGGCGATGAGCAAGGCCGTCACGGCCACGACCCGGACCACCATGAGGAGCCGGATCTTGTGGAGAATGTCGCTCATGCCGCCGGCAGTGGGAGCCTCCCGGCCCGTGGGGCGCGGCCCGGATGTCCGGGCCGCGCCTTTTGCTCACCTTTGTCATGCTCCCCGGCCGGCCGGGGATCGGACGTCGCGCTTCAGC
>JBFGDW010000286.1:0-4618 GCA_041580435.1 Candidatus Polarisedimenticolia bacterium
GCGAGCCGGCGCGCCTGGTCATGAGCTGGCCGTTCAAGATGCCCGTCTACTACTACGCCCGCCAGTGGGGTCTGGACTGGCTGGAGGTGGAGGTGTTCGAGTACGGTCCGGAGAAGCACGACTACGACTATTTCTACGTGCTGGGCAAGGACTACGAGTTCGGCTACACCTTCAACCGGCCGTTCTTCGACGCCCGCCGCGACCAGATCATCCGCACCTACCCCATCAGCGAGTCCTACCTCCTCAGGAGGGACGCTCCACCGGGAGGTGCATGAGCACACGCCTTGATCGGCTCCTGACCGGCGCCCTGCTCCTGGTGGCCCTTTACTTCTGCCTCTTCAAGCTGACCCACCCCGATCTGCAGATGTGGGACGAGGCCGACAACATCGGCGTCCTGCTGGAGAGCCTGGATGCGGGCAGCCCCATCCACCTGCAGCGGTTCGGGCAGCCCTACTTCGACAAGCCGCACCTCTGGTACTACCTCACCGAGGCGGCCATCCTCCTTCTGGGGCGCCAGGAGCTGGCCTTCCGGCTGGTGAGCGCAATCTCCGGGTTCCTGCTCATCGCGGCGGTGATCCTGGCGGCGCGCCGCTTCTTCTCCCCCGTGGCCGGCCTGGCCGCCGGCCTGTTCATGCTGGCCGTGCGCCAGAACTTCATCTTCCGCCCGGCGGAGGTGTTCAGCACCCACCACCTGCGCTCCGCCGACAGCGACGCCCTGCTCATCCTGTGCCTGTTCGGCGCCTTCGTCATGCTGGCGCTGCGCGCCGAGGGGTGGCGGCCCGGGCTTCCTCTGGCCGGGCTTCTCACCGCCCTGGGCCTGCTGGCCAAGGGGCCGCTGGCCCTGGTGCCGGCGGCGTCGTTCGTCGTCTTCCAGGCGATCAGTCCACGGCGCGCCTCGCTCACCCTGCGCGAGATCGTCCTGGCGGTGGCGGTCTTCGCGGCGGTGGCGCTGCCCTGGCACATCTACATGGCCCTCACCGCGGGCGAGGCGTTCCACGAGCGCTACGTCGCCTATGTGGCGGGACGGGTCACAGCCGGCCTGCCCGGCCACGCCCCGGGCCCCGGCTACTACCTGCGCATCCTGACCACGCGCCGCCTGTTCTTCGGCGCCGAGCTGTCCCTGGCCGCCGTGCTGGCGCTCGCTACCGTCCGGCGCGAGCGCTGGCTCTTCACGCGGGCCGGATCGCTCCTGACCCTGGCGCTCATCGCCCTGGTCCTGCAGTCCTCGCGCACCAAGATCGCCTGGTACGTGCTGCCCCTCTACCCGTTCCTGGCCCTGGCCGTGGGCGCCCTGGCCGCGGATCTGGAGCGGCTGGCCCGCCTGGCCACCAGCGGGGCGACCCGGCGCCTCGCCGCCGCCAGCCTGGCGGTCCTCTTCGTGGTTTGTGCCCCCTTCGCCGCCCACAACGCCTACTCCCTGGCAAGACTCTCCAGGGGGCCGGTGCAGACCTTCTTCGCCGCGGCGAGTGAAGTCTGCGGCGAGGACCTTGTCTACGCTGACGGGCGGGAGAACGTGCACATCCGCTACCTGCTGCTGCGCCACGGACTGGAGCGTGGCCCGGCAGGCGCCTCCGACTGCATCATCGCGCGCACCGACACCGAGGGTGCGCCAGGCGGCACCGAGGGCTGGCGGGAGTTGGCTCGGGGAGGGGGCTTCGTCCTCTGGCGGCGAGTGAATGCGGGAGGCGGCGCCGCCGGGGCCTGAGAAGCGGCGATGGTGAGCCGTCCTGGACTCGAACCAGGGACCCTCTGCTTAAAAGGCAGATGCTCTAACCAGCTGAGCTAACGGCCCACGAGGCGATTGTAGCGATGGGCTGAGATGACGCGCAACCTGCGTGGATGAGTCTCCGGCCCCACTCACCCGTGGCCAGCTCACGGACCGCGCGCGCATCACCTGCACCGGTGCGGATGCTAGACTCGCCCTCCATGCTCGCCAGCCCGCCGGCCACTCGGGGGCCGCGCCCGGTTCCCCTGGGCGCCTTGCTCCTGGTCTTCTTCGCCTCGGGCGCCGCCGCGCTCATCTACCAGGTCCTCTGGCTCAAGGACCTGGGCCGCCTGTTCGGCGTCATGGCCTACGCCGCCGCCACCACGCTGGCGGTCTTCTTCGCCGGGCTGGCCCTGGGCGGGCTCTACTGGGGTCGGAGGGCCGCGGCCCTGGGCGACCCCATGCGGACCTACGCGCTGCTGGAGGTGGGGATCGCCCTGTCCGCGATGCTCTACTTCGGCCTCTTCGACGCCTACGGCGCCCTGCAAGGGCCGCTGTTCGGCGCCCTGGCCGACCGTCCGGCCCTGACCGTCCTGGCCAAGATCGCCCTGGCCACCGGCGTCCTGCTCCTGCCGTCGTTTCTCATGGGAGGCACACTTCCGGTCCTGGCCCAGTTCCTGGTCCGGTCCCGGGACGAGCTGGGCGCCCGGGCCACCCTGCTCTACAGCTTCAACACCGTGGGGGCCGCCGCAGGGGCCATGGCGGCAGGGTTCGTCCTGCCGCGGGCGCTGGGCTTCCGGGGCTCCTACCTGCTGGCCATGGGGCTGAACCTGGGCATCGCCGCCGTGGCCTGGCGCTGGCGCGGGCGCACGGCCGGAGGTGAGCTATCCATGGAGCCAGCAGCGGCTGGTGCCGCAGGCACCCAACGGGCGGCGCCGCCCGACGCGGACGCCGGCCCCTGGGAGGGGGCACCCGCCTCCCTCATCGTGGTGGTGGCCGCTGTCTCGGGTCTGGCCACCCTGGGGCTGGAGGTGATCTGGACCCGCATGTTCGCCCAGGTTCTGCAGAACTCCGTCTACACCTTCTCCATCATCCTGACCGTGTTCTTGGCCTGCCTGGCCCTGGGCTCCGCCCTGGCCCACCACCTGTGCCGGCGCGCCGTTCCGCCGCGGCTGGCCCTGGCCGGGTTGCTCACCCTCTCAGGTCTTCTGGCCGCCGTCACCCCGCTGCTCTTCCTGCAGGTGGCCGGCGCGGTGAACTACATGAAGAGCGGCCTGGGCTTTTCGGCGTACATCGCCACCGTCTTCGCCGGCACGGCGCTGGTCATCGGCCCGGCGGTGATCATCATGGGCGCCGTCTTCCCCTACCTGATGAAGCTCAGCGAGGAGCACATGGACAGCGCCGGGCGCACGGTGGGACAGCTGGCCGCCGTCAACACCACCGCCGCCATTGCGGGTTCCCTACTGGCTGGCTTCCTTCTCTTGCGCTGGCTGGAGGTGGAGGGCAGCATTCGCGCCGCGGCGCTCGCCTACCTTCTCCTGGCCCTGACGGTCTGGCCCTGGGGCCGGCGGCGCTGGCGAGGCGCCGCAGCGCTGCCCCTGGCGGCGGCGCTCCTCTTGGCCGCCGGGCCCGGCTACAGCCGCCCCGCCGCGGTCTGGCTGGACACCGAGGCCGGCGAGGAGCTGGTGGAGGCCCGGGAGGGGCCGGCCGGATCGGTGAGCGTCGTCCGGTATGGCCAGGGGGACCTGCGCATCCGAGTTAACAGCTCCTACAGCCTGGGGAGCACCGCCTCCGCGGTCAACGAGCGCCTGCAGGGGCAGATCCCGCTGGCCTTGCACCCGGACCCCCGCTCGGTCTTCTTCCTTGGCCTGGGCACCGGCCTCACCGCCAGCGGCGCACTGGATTTCCCCCTGGAGCGCATCGTCGTGTGCGAGATCAACGCCGACGTGGTGTGGGCGGCCCGGGAGCACTTCGGCCCCTGGCTCAATGGCCTGTTCCGGGACCCCAGGGTGAGGATCCTGGCCGAGGACGGCCGCACGTGGCTGGCCGCCACCCAGGACCGCTACGATGTCATCGTCTCGGACATCTTCCTGAGCTTCAAGGAGGGGGCCGGGAGCCTCTACACCCGGGAGCACTTCCGCGCGGTGCGCGAGCATCTGGAGCCGGGCGGGCTGTTCGTGCAGTGGCTGCCGCTGTTCGACATCTCCGAGCTGGAGTTCGGCATCCTGGCCCGCACCCTGCTGGCCGAGTTTCCCGGGGTGACGCTGTGGCGGCGCAGCCTCTCACCCCGCTTCCCGGTCTACGCCATGGTGGCCCGGCTCGACGAGGCTCCCCTCGACCCCGACACCCTGGATCGCGGGCTGGAGATCCTCCGTGGACGGGCAGGACTGCCTGACGAGACCTGGATCCTCCAGATCCCCTTCGCCGCCTACGCCGGCAACCTCTCAGCCCTCGCGCCGCGCTTCGCCGGCTCCCCCATCAACACCGACAACTGGACGGTGCTGGAGTACACGGCACCTGTCACCGAGCGCGACAGCCGGGGAGCGGGGCGGACGCAGACCCTGGCCTGGGGCAAGCTCCTGGAGTTCTCGGAAGGGCTCCTCGCGGCCCTGCCACCTGAGCAGGATCCACACCTGGCCCGCCTCTCGCCCCGGCAGCGCCGCCAGGTCCACGCCGGCGTCGCGTACTACGGCCACGTGGTCTCCCGGGAGCAGGGCCGCTCGCAGGAGGCGGAGGCCTACCTGTCGACCTACCGCCGCTGGCTCGGCCCCGCAGCGGAGTGAGCCCCGAGGGGCGCCTCTTGGCCAGCACCATCCATGGCCCGCCCACGGTGAACGGTTCCCGCAGGCGGAGGACGCAACGGGGGTTGCGCCGGCAGGCCTAGCCGTCGGGGGTGACGTAGGAGCAGCGGTA
>JBFGDW010000287.1:0-4614 GCA_041580435.1 Candidatus Polarisedimenticolia bacterium
GCATGGGGACCACCACGCCGGTGGCGCGGCCGGCCCGGCCGGCAGCGTCTCCCTGGCCGCGCGCGCGGCCGGCGCCGCTGCGGGCCGCCCCCTCGCCCCCCTCCCGGTAGGCATCCACGATGCGCCGTGCCTCCTCCAGGGCCCCCGGCGCCACGTGGAGCCGGATCTCGCCCAGGCCGTCCACGGTGAGGGGGAGCACCGAGTGGGGGACCTGCGAGGAGACCGAGCAGCGAATGCCATGGGACTCCAGGAGCTGCCGGACCAGCTCCGCCTCCGTGTCGCTCCAGGTGGACAGGAGCAGGACGGGCTGATCGGCGTCGGCCATCAGCGTGGATGGTAGCAGGTCAGTTGGGGCTCAAACGACGCTTCAGCTCGGCCACGGGGAAGACCCGGACCTCCTTGCGGCGCAGGATCTCCAGCTCCAGATCCGGGTCCAGCGGCTGCAGGATCACCTCGCCGTTGCGCGGCAGGATCTTCCCCAGCTGGAAGTCCCCCTTGTGGATGCTGAGCACCAGGCTGCCCCGGGCCACGTCCCGTGACGGCTCCACCAGGAGAAGGTCACCGTCGCGGATGCCGGCCAGGCTCAGGGTGGGCGGCACGTGCACCTGGAAGAAGAAGGCCTGGCTGTCGTCGGTGCGGGCGTACTCGAACCGGTTGGAGATCTTGCGGGGGAAGTCCAGGTCGCTCAGGTCGGTCCAGTTGGCGCACAGCTCCGGCGTCATGACCGGGACCTGCACCAGGCCGCTCTCCGCGTCGGCGCCGGTGGACGCCGCCGCGGGCGAGCTGAGGAAGTCCTGCTTGAAGCCCGGGACCTCCTCCATGAGCTTCAGGTTCAGCAGGTGGCGGTAGTCCACCTTGAGGAGGCTGGCCATGTCCCGGATCTTGGCGAACGGGATGGAGGCCAGGCCGCGCTCGATGTTGGAGATGTACTGGCTGGTGTTGTAGCCCAGGGCGCGGGCCAGATCGTTCTGGCTCAGACCCAGCTCCGTGCGCCGCACCTTGATGAACTTCCCGATGACCTTGCTCATGCTGTCCCCGCCGGCCCCCGGCGGCGGGGGGGCGAGACAGAATGTGGGGCCCGGGGCGGGGAATGTCAAATAAACAAGATTGATGCCCGGCGGGGGCAAAGTGCCGGGGAGAGGGCCCGCCGGCCGGCTACTGGAGCCAGATCCGGATGGTCATGTCGTCGGTCTCGGCGGAGAAGAGGGTCCCCCGGGAGTGCTCACGGATGGCCTGGTAGATGGCCTGGATGTCGATCCCCTCCTTGGCCATCTCCTGGTGCACCTGCGGGGGGAGCGCCTTGATGACCGCGTCGGCCAGGGCCACGGGCATGTTGACCCGCAGCTCCACCCGGTTCTCCTCCTTGTTGAACAGCTCCACCGAGATGAGGGACGGGGCGCCGCCCTCGTCCCGTGCCTCGCGCCCCGAGCTGCACGGGGATCGGTCGGGATCGATCTTGAGCACCGCCAGGCAGATGCGGTTGCGCACGTCGGGATCCACGTCGCTCGTGTAGGCGCTGAGCAGGCGCGGCAGCGCCCGGGCGCGGGCGGTGGCGTCGGGCAGGTCGGCCAGGGTGAGGGCGGCGAGGATGCCCGAGTCGCCGGGATCGGCCAGCCCGTCCAGCAGCAGCTGCAGCATCTCCGGTCGCTTCTGCCGGGCGTACTCCCGTCCGGCCAGGTCGTAGAGGCTGGAGCGGGCCAGGCCGCAGTCCAGGGCCGGCGAGCCCCCCTGGCAGTAGTCGTCCAGGAACCCCTGGTAGGCCGCCAGGGCCTCGGCTCCCTTCCCCTGGCGGTCCAGGGCCTGGGCCCGCACGTAGGTCGCCTGCTGCCGGTGCCGGCACTGGGGGTGCTCGGCCAGCAGGCGGCCGGTGTCGGCCTGCACCTGGGGCCACTTCTCGTCGAACACCGCCAGCTTGATCTCCCGCATGAGCTCCTCGCAGCTCTGGGCAGGGGCGGCGCCGGCCGCCAGGGGCAGGGCGCAGGCCAGGAGCAGGGCGACCCAGGCCGCCAGGCGCGCGCCCCGGCCACGCTGGGAGGCGGGGGCGGGCCCGCGGCGCAGGATGGGGGCGGGCCTACGCACGGCCGCCCCGGACCGGGCCCAGCTCGTCGGTGAGCATCTCGATGCGCATCATGAGCTGACGCTGCCCCACCAGATCCCGGATCTCCCGCACCTTCTCCGGCGGCACGCAGTTCTCCAGCAGGGCGATCTCCGCCAGCAGGCTCTCCACCTCGTTGGCCACCCGGCGCGCCCGGGCCACCTCCACGTCCTGCAGGTCGCGGTCCAGGAACTGCTTGCGGCGCAGCAGGCGGCTGGAGATCTCCCGCTCCACACTCACGTCCACGTTCTCCCCCTCGCAGGGGACCGGCAGCCCGGTGAAGCTCAGCAGCAGGTTGCGGCTGTCGGCCAGGTAGCGGGCGGCGTCGCTCTTGGCCATCTCCAGGCGGGTGCGGCGCAGCAGATCGTCGGAGGCGACCATGACGAGGCCCTGGGGGTCAGAGCTCGCCTCCGGCGCGGCCGCTCCCGGCCCGGACACCTGCGTTGCCTGTCCGGCATCGACCAGGACGGCAGGAGGAGCGGGGGAGGCGTCTTCAAGGGCCGGGTCCGGCGCGGCTTCCCCAGCCGGGACGGTGGCATCTGACTCGCCGCCGGCGGGCAGGCTGGCGGTGCGGGTGGGGGGAGCGGCCGGATCCGGCTGGAGATTCCAGGACGGCCCCAGGGTGAGGTAGCCGATGATCGCCGCCGCGGCCAGGGAGGCGGCCACCGGGAGAGCCCGCAGCCAGGGCCTGGCCCGCCGGGCGCCGGCGCCGGTCCGACGCAGTGCGGGAGTCGCGCCGGTGAGGGCGGGGCCGGCGGCCACGCCCCCGGCCAGCTCGGCCTGGCGCGCCAGGCGGGCGGTGTCGGCGGCGAACCGCTCCCAGTCCACGCGTCCCTCGTCGGGGAAGGCGCCCCGCACGGCGGTGAGGGTGGCGCTGATGGCCGCCGACTCCTCGGCGCACGCCGGGCAGCGGGCCAGGTGGGCGGGGAGGTCGCCGTCGCCGGAAGCACCGGCCGTGCCACGCAGGTAGGCGCTCAGATCGGCGCGCACCGCCTGGCAGGTGAGGGGACGGCTCCAGTCCACCTCGGCCTCTCGGGGGAAGACCGCGGCGGGCGTGATGGCGTCCAGGAGGCGCTGGAGCGAAGCCCGCTCCCCGGCGCAGGCGGGGCAGGCCCGCGCATGGTCCTCCACCTCCCGCCGCCGGGCGGCAGGGAGATCGCCATAACAGGCGAGGACGAGCTCAGCCCGGTCGATTCGACAGCTCACGTCCAGGTCCCGGAAACAGGTCGCTCAGCCGCTCGCGCAAGGTCATGACGGCCCGGTGGAGCGAGGACTTCACCGTGCCCAGGGCACACCCCTGGACCTCGGCGATCTCCTGCAGCGACATCTCCTCGAAGTGGCGCAGGGTGAAGATCTCCCGCTGCCGGTCGGGAAGCTCGGCCACGGCGGCCCGGATGGCTGCCCCCATCTGGGCGCCGGCGCTGGCCTGGAAGGGGGAGGGGGAGTCCCGGTCCACGAGATCCCGCTCGCCCACCTCCGGGGCGTCCAGGGAGCTGGCGTCGCGGATCCGGCGCTTGCGGATGAGATCGATGCAGTGGTTCACCAGGATCCGGTAGGCCCAGGTGAAGGGCTGGGCCTGGGGAGTCCACCGGTGGCGGGCCCGGTAGATCCGGATGAAGGCCCCCTGGACCGCGTCCAGCGCGTCGTCGTGATCTCGCATGTACCCCATGGCAATCCTGTAGAACCGCCTCTGGTAGCGGCGGACGAACTCCTCGAAGGCGGCGGGCGCATCGGCCTGGACCGCCTCCATGAGGGCCACATCGTCTCGCCCATCCACGTCTCTCAGCCCCTCCCGTGGCCGTCCCACCTGTGGAACGGCCCGCCCGGTGCCTGGGTTCCCGGGCCTCTCAGCGCCGCCCTGGGAGCTTGTTCTCGATGAGCCAGCCCCCGTAGAAGACCACGATCCCCACCAGCATGAGGGTGAGCTCGTTCCAGAGGGTGGGCTCGGTGAGCCCCGCCGCCAGCGCCCCGGCCAGGGTCACCATCCCCGACAGTTGCAGGAACTTGCCCAGGAAGAAGCGCATCCGGACGATTCTAGCCGTTCCTTGACCCGGCCCGGAGGGCTGGCCTACGATGCCCGCCGGCACGACCCGGATGCCCGGACGGCCTGATCCCTATGGAGATCGCCATCATCGGAGGCGGGCCGGCCGGCGCCCTGGCCGCCGACATCCTGGCCCGGGCCGGCCGGCATGTGACCCTCTACCACGACGACGCCCGGCCCGAGAAGCCCTGCGGCGGCGGGATCCCGTGGCGGGGGCTGCGGCAGGCCCCGTTCCTGCTGGACGCCTCCCTGGAGCGCAAGGTCGTCTCCCGCCTGCTGCTCATCGCCCCCTCCGGCGCCCGGGCCGAGTTCTCCCTGGATGAGCCGGTGCACGTCTTCTCCCGCCGCGCCCTGGACGGCTTCCTGCGCCGGCGGGCGGTAGCGGCGGGCGCCCGGCTGGTGCCGCGCCACGTGGGACGCATCGAGCCGGCACCGGGCGGGCGCCTCGCCCTCACCGACGCCGCCGGGGAGCGTCGCC
>JBFGDW010000288.1:0-4579 GCA_041580435.1 Candidatus Polarisedimenticolia bacterium
GCGGCCAGCGCCCCCACGCCGGCCAGGAGCCAGAGGCGGGAGGCGGGCACCGGCATCTCGGCCGGCCCCCGGATGTCCGCCGGCTCGGCGTCGGCGCCCTCCACCGTGGGCCGCACCGACAGGGTGAGACCGTCGCTGCGGCTGGTCCCCTGCCTGCCATCAGGAAGGGACCAGTCCACCTCCACGCCGGGCAGTGCCACCTCTCCCACCTGGAGCGGCACCACGGTGAGGGGGATCTCCCGGCGCACGCCACCTTCGGGATCGGCGCTGCCGCTGGCCGGCCCCGGTGCCAGGAAGGCGTACGCCTCGCCCTGCTCCACCGGACGGGGAGCCGACAGCGTCGCGCCCAGGGGGGCCGTGACGTGCACCACCAGGTCGACGCGGTCGCCGATGCGCGGTGCCGCCTCGCCCGCCACGGAGACCGCCTCCAGCTCCAGGGTCACGGGGCTTTCGGCCGGGACGACTCCCAGGCTCGCCAGCACGAGCCAGCCAGCCAGCGTCGCGCCGGCGGTCACTGGTACCTCCTCTCGCGCATGCGGAAGAACTGCAGGAGCGGCCGCTCGTAGGGGGCATCGGTCCGGATGGCGATCCGGTCCACACCCACCCGCGCCAGCAGCCCGTCCCGCTCCTCCTGGCGGGCTGTGGCGTCCCGGGCGAACGCTTCCCGTACGGCCCGCCGCGAGGTGTCCACCAGGCGCTCCTGGCCCGTCTCGGCGTCCCGCAGCCGCAGGAGACCCAGGCGGGGCAGCTCCCGCTCCCTGGGGTCCTCCAGCGTCACCGCGATGAGGTCGTGGCGGCGCGCCGTGAGGCGGAGCTGACGCTCATAGCCCCGGTCCAGGAAGTCGGAGATGAGGAAGGCCACGGCGCGCTTGCGCTGCAGGTGGTTCAGAGTATCCAGGCCCAGGGCCAGGCTGGTTCCGGTGTGGCGCGGGCGGAAGATGAGGATCTCCCGCACCACCCGCAGGACGTGCTCCACCCCCTTCGCCGGAGGGACGAACAGCTCCACCTGGTCCGTGAACAGGAGCAGGCCCACCCGGTCGTTGTTCTTGATGGCGGTGAAGGCGATGAGGGCGGCCACCTCGGCGGCGATCTCCCCCTTGCTCTGACCAGCGGTCCCGAACCGGTCCGAGGCGGAGCAGTCCACCGCCAGCATGACCGTCAGCTCCCGCTCCTCCACGTGCTTCTTGATATAAGGATGGCCCATGCGGCTGGTGACGTTCCAGTCGATGGAGCGGACGTCATCCCCCACCTGGTACTCCCGCACCTCGGAGAACTCCATGCCACGGCCCCGGAAGACCGACGAGTAGCGCCCGGCCAGGCTCTCGTTGACCACGCGGTTGGTCCGGATCTCGATGCGCCGGACCTTGCGGAGGATCTCCCTGGGGATCAGGGGTGCGGCATCGGCACCTTCGGGCATGGGCACCGGCTCAGGGGACCTCGACGGCGTCCAGGACCCGCTGGATCACGTCCTCCGCCGTGACCTCCTCGGCCTCGGCCTCGTAGGTCAGGATGATCCGGTGGCGGAGGACGTCAAACCCCACCGACTTGACATCCTCGGGGATGACGAAGCCGCGCCCGGCCAGGAACGCCTGGGCCTTGGCCGCCCGGGCCAGGAAGAGGGTGGCCCGGGGGGATCCGCCGTAGCGGACCAGCGCACCCAGGTCCAGCCCGAACTGGCCCGGGTGGCGGGTGGCGAAGACCAGGTCCAGGATGTACCCCTTGACCCGGTCGTCCAGGTAGACCTGGTCCACCACCTCCCGTGCCCGGTGAATCTCCGCCAGGCTCACCACCGGCTCGGCCCGGGGGATGCGCCCCCCCTCCATCCGGTCCAGGATCTGCCGCTCCTCGTCCCGGGACGGGTAATCCACCTTCACCTTGAGCATGAACCGGTCCACCTGGGCCTCGGGGAGGGGGTAGGTCCCCTCCTGCTCGATGGGGTTCTGGGTGGCCAGGACCAGGAACGGATCCGGCAGCGGGTAGGTGGTGTCCCCGATGGTGACCTGCCCCTCCTGCATGCACTCCAGCAGGGCCGATTGCACCTTGGCCGGTGCCCGGTTGATCTCGTCGGCCAGCACCAGGTTGGCGAAGACCGGCCCCTTGCGCGGGCTGAAGGTCCCCTCCCGGGGATTGAAGACCAGCGTCCCCACCAGGTCGGCCGGCAGCAGATCGGGGGTGAACTGGAGGCGCTGGAAGCTGCCGTGAATGGCGTCGGCCAGGGATTTGACGGCCAGCGTCTTGGCGAGGCCCGGCACCCCCTCCAGGAGGACATGGCCCCTGGACAGGACGCCGGTGAGGAGGCGATCCAGCAGCCGCTTCTGCCCCACCACCACCCGCCGCACCTGCTCCAGGATGGGGGCTATGCGGGCGCTCTCATCGCTGATCCGGGCGTTGAGATGGGCGATCTTCGGATCCAAGGTGTTCTCCCAGGGTGCCCCGCCCTGGCCATGCAAGGCCGGGGCCAGCACGGCCGCGCCCGTCTGGCGCACCGGCGGACTTTACCATCTGGGGGCGCCGGTTGCCCTCCCGGGCCTGCCGCCTATATTCGATTCGGGGCCGGAGGGACCTGGGATCATGCGCAAGAAGCTCGCCCTGGCCTTCGTGGCCGTGACAACCCTCATCCTGGCGGGCAACCTCCTTCTGGATCTCGCCCTGCCACGCCAGACCTCCGCCGTCCTCAGCTTCCGGACGCTGGGGCAGATCTGCGTCATGCTGGCCGTGGGCCTGTCCGCCGCGGTGATCCTGTCCCGGACCTTCACCCGGGACCTCCGCCGTCTGGTGCACGCCACGGCGGCCCTGCGGGCCGGCGACCTGACCGGCCGCGTGCCGGTGCGCGGGCGGGACGAGGTGGCGGACCTGGGCTCCGCCATCAACGAGCTGGCCACTGCCCTGCTGGACGTCATCCGCGAGATGCAGAGCACCGCGGGCCAGGTGGCCGACGCCGCGCTGGTGCTCTCCTCGGGCAGCCGGGAGCTGGACCAGGCCACCGGCGAGATCGCCCGCGCCACCCGGGACATCGCCCAGGGGGCCGAGCAGCAGGCCGAGTCGGTGCAGCGCACGTCGGCCATCGTGCGTGCCCTGGCCGACGCCATCGCCGAGATTGCCCAGCGCAGCGGCAGCGCCGCAGGCGCCACCGAGCGGGTGCAGGGACAGGCGGTCACTGGCGTGGACGCCGCCGGCCGCACCGCCGACCGGATCCTGGAGGTGGCCGAGGCGGTGGAGCGCTCCTCCCGCCGGGTCGACTCGTTCCGTGACCAGTCCATCGAGATCCACGAGATCGTCGATTTCATGCTGGGGGTCGCCCGGCAGACCCAGATCCTCGCCCTCAACGCCACCATCGAGGCGGCCAAGGCCGGGGAGGAGGGGCGGGGCTTTGCCGCGGTGGCCGAGGAGATCCGCGCGCTGGCCGATCGCACCGGAAGCTTCGGCGGGCAGATCCAGGGCCTGGTGCGGGCCATCGACCGCCGCGCCGGCGACGTGGCCCGGTCCATGGAGGAGACGGCCCGTGCCGCCCACCAGGGGAAGGTGACGGCCATGGAGACGCGCGCCACCCTGGAGTCCATCGGCGGCAGCTTCGCCGACGTGGTGACGGCTGTGGAGCGCATCACCCAGCTCACTCACACCCAGAACGAGGGGGCGCGCAAGCTGGTGGCCGCCATGGACGGGATCGCCGCCATCGCTCGCAGCAATGCCCAGCGCACCGAGGAGACCTCGGCGGCCGTCACCGAGCAGCACCTCTCCACCCGCGAGATGGCCCGCTCCGCCCAGGCCCTGGCCGCCACGGCCCGGGGGCTGCGGGAGCGGATCAGCCTCTTCCGCCTCCCCGAGACCTCGCCCACGCCCCCATCCCTCACCGATGACATCGACCCCGCGGACCCTCCCACGGTGCACGCTTGAGCGGGCCGCTGGTCCGGTTCCTGGTGGCCGGCATCCCCCTGGCGCTGCCGGTGGAGGCGGTGGCCGCCGTCACCGAGCCCGCACCCCTCTCCCCCATCCCTGGAACGCCCCCGGCTGTGGCCGGAGCGGCCACCCTGGCAGGCGGCGTGCAGCTGGTGTTCGATCTGGAGCCCCTCCTGACCCCGCCCCGGCCCGCCGCCGCCGAGGAGGACCCGGGGCACGCCCTGGTCCTCCTGGATGGGGACGCCGCCGGGCTGGCCCTCCGGGTGGCCGCGCCCCCCACCTGCGGGCCGGCGGGGGATCGCGCCGAGGCCCCCTCCGGCCCGGCCCACGGGCTGTGCAGCCACGGCGACCGGAGCGCCGACGGCGTCCTGTCGGGAGTGCTGGAGCCCGTCCGGCTGGCAGGCGCCCTGCGCGCCGCCTCGCGCCGGCGGGGCTGACGGCCCGTGGATCGCGCCCGCTACATGCGGCTCTTCCTGGAGGGGGCGCGGGAGCAGCTGGAGGCCATCGAGCCGGCCCTGGCGGCCCTGTCCCGCGGCCAGGGGGAGCAGGCCGCGCCCGCGCTGCGGCGTGCCTGGCACTCCTTGAAGGGGATGTCCGCCACCATGGGCTACGAGGGCCTGGCCGGGCTTGCCCACGCCGCCGAGGAGCTGTTTCGCCGGCCGCTTCCCGCCGACCTGCCCCC
>JBFGDW010000289.1:0-4522 GCA_041580435.1 Candidatus Polarisedimenticolia bacterium
CAGGCGCCGGGTGCGGACCAGCTCGAGAGCGTGTAAGAGGGCCGCCGGGTTGGGCTCGCAGCCCACGTAGGGGGTCGCGGGGCTGAGTCGCTTGACCTTCAGGAGCGTCTGTCCCAGATGCACCCCCACGTCCAGGAAGGTGCCTGGCCGGCGCGCCAGCCAGCCCTGGATGTGGGGATCGAGCCAGCGCTCGTAGCGCCGCCACACCCCCAGGCGGCCGGCCAGCCGGGCCAGGGCCAGCCCGGCCAGCCCGCGCAGGCGATCGGCACGCATACACCCTCCCTTTTCCCGGCGTCCCGGGGCGCTGTTTCCGGCGTCTTGACAGGCCCTTAATATAGATGGATATTCGTCGCATCGCTCTGGTTTCCGCCAGCACGCACGCCTGAAGCCCCGGAGGGCCCCGCCCCCTTGCCCGCTGCTGCCGCCATCATGGCCTACAACGAGGGCTCAGCCATCGGCGGCGCCGTGCGCGCCGTGGTGGAGCAGCGCGGTCCCCACGTGGACCTGCAGCGGATCACGGTGGTGGCCAGCGGCTGCACCGACGACACGGTGGCCCGGGCCCGGGAGGCGGGCGGCGGCGATCCCCGCTTCCAGGTGCTGGAGCAGGAGCGCCGCGAGGGCAAGGCCGCCGCCATCAGCGCCTTCCTGCGCACCGTCCCCGGTGCCGACCGGGTGGTGCTGGTGGGGGGCGACACGGTGCCGGCGCCAGGGAGCTTCGAGGCGCTGCTGTCCCCCTTCGACGATCCCGGCGTGGGGATGGTGGGCGGACGCCCGGTTCCGGTGAATCGCAAGGACCGGCTCATGGGGCGGGTGGCCCACGCCCTGTGGAGCCTGCACGACGCGGTGGCGCGCCAGGAGCCCAAGCTGGGGGAGCTGGTGGCGTTTCGCCCGGTGTTCGGCGCCGTCCCTCCCCACACGGCGGTGGACGAGGCGGAGATCGAGGCCCTGGTCCGCGCCCGCGGCCTGCGCCTGGCCTACGCGCCCGGCGCCGTGGTCCACATGAAGGGGCCCGAGACGGTGGGCGACTACCTGACCCAGCGCCGGCGCATCCACGCCGGCCACCTGCACCTGCGCAAGAGCCGCGGCTACGCCGTGAGCACCCTGTCGCCGCGGCGGATCCTGCCGGCGGTGTGGGGCGCCCTCCGCCGGGGGGAGGCCGGGCCGGCCACCCTGGCGGCGGCGGCGGCCCTGGAGGTGGCGGCCCGCTTCCTGGGCGCCTTCGACGCCCGCATCGCCCGCCGGGACCACCGGGCCTGGAAGCCCATCGCCTCCACCAAGGACGTGCGGCCGTGATCGGCGTCCTGCTCAAGATTCCGGCCTACAAGCTCATGCACGCCTTCGGCTACCCCAAGGTGCGCCCGGGCAACGTGACCATCTCCACCACGTTCCGCTGCAACTCCCGCTGCCTGACCTGCAACGTCTACGAGCGGCCGGTGGTGGAGCTGAGCGCCGAGGAGTGGGACCGGGTGTTCGTCTCCCTGGGGCGCGCGGTGACCTGGTTCACCTTCTCGGGGGGGGAGCCGTTCCTGCGCCCCGACCTGGCCGACATCATCGAGTCGGCCTACCGGCGGTGCCGGCCCAAGGTGATCAACATCCCCACCAACGGCACCTTCCCCGACCGGGTGGTGAAGGCCGCCGAGCGGCTGACGAAGACCTTCAAGGGCACGCAACTGGTCCTCAACGTCTCCCTGGACGCGGTGGGGGAGCGCAACGATGTCATCCGGGGCTACAAGAAGGACTACCAGCTGGCCACCGAGACCTTCCGGCGCCTCAAGGCGCTGGGCGCGCCCAATCTCACCGTGGGGATCCACTCGGTGATCTCCACCCACAACGTCCATGACTTTCCCGCCATCGCCGATCACCTCATGGACCTGGGGCCGGACCAGTACATCGCCGAGCCGGCCGAGGAGCGGGTGGAGCTGCAGACCATGGGCACCGGCATCACCCCGGAGCCGGCGGACTTTGACGGCGCCATCACCCACCTGGAGCGGCGCCTCACCGAGCGGCGGGACGACGGCCTGCCGGCCCTGACCCGGGCCATCCGCCTGGTCTACTATCGCCTGGCCCGGGAGACGCTGCGCCGCAACGAGCAGACCATCCCCTGCTACGCCGGCATCGCCTCCGCCCACATCGCCGCCACCGGCGACGTGTGGGCCTGCTGCACCAAGGCCAAGCCCCTGGGGAACATGCGGGAGGCCGGCTTCGACTTCGACGCCATCTGGCGCTCGGCGGCGGCCCGGGTGGAGCGGCGCTCCATCAAGAACAAGGAGTGCGCCTGCCCCCTGGCCAACGCCGCCTACACCAGCATGCTGTGCGACACCCGCTCGCTGCTCCGGGTGGGGCGCCACCTGCTGGGGCGGCGCCCCCGGCCGGCCGCGGGCGGCCCGACGCCGCTGCCGGCCGCGACCCGGGACGGCGAGTGAGGCCCGTCGTCGTCATCCCCACCTACGACGAGGCGGCGGCCCTGCCGGGACTGCTGGACAAGGTCCTGTCACGGGCCCCCGAGTTCGACATCCTGGTGGTGGACGACAGCTCCCCCGACGGCACCGGCCGCATCGCCGACGAGTACGCCGGCCGCTACCGGGAGGTGCGGGTGATGCACCGCCCGGGGAAGCTGGGGCTGGGCAGCGCCTACCGGGACGGGTTCGCCGCGGCCCTCGGCGCCGGCGCGCCGGCGGTGTTCGAGATGGACGCCGATCACTCCCACAACCCGCGCTTCCTGCCGCTGCTGCTGGCGGCCCTGGACGAGGCCGACGTGGCCATCGGCAGCCGCTACGTGCACGGGGTGCGGGTGGAGAACTGGCCCTTCCGCCGCCTGCTCCTGTCGCGGTTCGCCAACCTCTACGTGAACCTGGCCACGGGGATGCCCGAGAAGGTGGTGAGCGACGCCACCTCGGGCTTTCGCGGCTACCGGCGGGAGGTGCTGGAGGCCATGGACATGACCCGGGTCCGCTCCAACGGCTACATGTTCCAGATCGAGATGGCCTACCGGGCCTGGCGGCTGGGGTACCGGATCCGCGAGGTCCCCATCACCTTCGAGGAGCACTACCTCACCTCGTCGAAGATCTCCCGCGCCATCATCTGGGAGGCCATCTGGCGCACGCCGCTGCTGCGCCTCACCCCGGTGCGCGGCCGGCGCCGCGCCGCCGCCTCCGCCCCGGTCCGGAGCGGCACCGGCCGCGGATGACGCCCCGGCAGGGCATCCTGCCGCGCCGCCGCTGGACCCGGGGGAAGGGGGCTGCCCTCGTCCTGGCCGCGGCGGTGACGGCCGCCTTCCTCCTCCGCCTGCTGGCCCAGGTGCCGGAGGCGCGCACATCCGGCGACACCTTCCAGTACCTCCTGCTGGGGCGCTCCCTGGCGGCGGGGGAAGGGTATGTCAGCGGCGGCAGCGAGCACCCCGACCTGAGCCGGCCGCCGCTGCTGCCCCTGCTGGTGGCGGCGGCCCTGCCCCTGGCCGGCGGCGACATGGAACGGGCGGGGCGGCTGGCGGTGGCGGCCACCGGCGCCCTCCTGCTCCTCCCGCTCTTCTACCTGTCACGTGGCCTGTTCGGCGCGCGGGCCGGACTGGCGGCGCTGCTGCTGGGGGGCGCCTCGTGCGCCATGGGCGCCGCCGTGGTGATCCTTCCCACCGCGCCCTTCGTGCTGCTCATCCTGTCGGCGGCGGCCTGCGCCTGGGCCGGGGCGCGCCGGCGCAGCGCCCGGTTGCTGGCGGTGGCCGGGGCCCTGGCGGGGGCCGCGGCGCTGGCCCGGGCCGAGGGGCTGGCGTGGGCGCTGCTGCTGGCGGCCTGGGCCGGACTGGATCGCCTGGGCCGGCCCCTCCCCCGCCCCGGGCGGCTGGCGCGGGCGGCGCTGGTGCTGGCCGGCGCCGCCGCCCTCTACGCCCCCTACGCGGCCTGGGCCTCGGCCCGCCTGGGACATCCGTCCCTGGCGCCGACGGTGGAGTACCTCAGCGTCATGCGCGACCTCACCGACCGGCTGGGACTGCGGGATGTCCCGGGGCCGCCGCTGCCGTGGCAGGAGCGCGCCAAGGCGCTGCCCACCGCCGATCACCGCGCCCTGGTGCTGACGGAAGTGTTCGTCCACGGCCGCCCTGCGGATCCCGACCCGGAGCAGGTGGCGCTGGAGGAGGCGTCGGTGGCCCCGGGCGAGGCTCATGATCCATGGCTCGTCCTCATGCGCCGCATTCACATCGTGCGCGGCAACGTGACGCGACTCTACTCGGTGGCCAAGTGGCACCACTTCCTCACACCGCTGCCGCTGGTGCTGGCCGGCATCGGCCTGGCTCACGGCCTGTCCCGCCGCCGGCTGCGGCGCGGCGTGCTGTTCGTGCTCCTGCTGGCCGCCGGTGGCCTGGCCCCCCTGCTGAGCCACGTGGAGGGGCGGTTCCTCCATGCCCCCCACGCGCTGGGCCTGATCCTGGCGGCGGGAGGCTGGGGCTGGCTGGACCGCCAGCTGGCCGGGCGCTGGGGCCGTGCCGGCGGGCTGCTGCGTGCCGGCGTCGGGCTGCTGGTGGCGGCGGCGC
>JBFGDW010000290.1:0-4492 GCA_041580435.1 Candidatus Polarisedimenticolia bacterium
CAGCGACTCCAGCAGGTCCCGCCAGCGCGGAAAGACCGCGCCCCAGGTGAGCTGGGACTGCAGCCGCCTCCGGCCGGCCTCTCCCAGCGCCCGGCGCCGTGCGCCGTCGGCCAGCAGGCCGGACAGAGCGGCCGCCAGCGCGCCGGGGTCGTCGGGCGGCACGATCAGGCCATCGACGCCCTGGCGCACCAGCCGGCCCGGCCCTCCCGCCGCCGCCACCACCGGCGCCACGCCGTGTCTCCACCCCTCCAGGATGACCCGGCCGAAGGCGTCGGCGCGGCTGGGGAAAGCGAGCACAGCCGCCCGGGACAGCGCCTCGTCCCGCTCACCGTCGTCGGGCTCCTCCAGGAGGCGGACGCGCGAGCGCACCGCCGGGGTCAACCGGGACAGGGCGCGCCGCACATCTGGCTCGGGCCGGCCGGCCAGGATCAGCACCGCTCCCACCCCTGCTCGGGCCAGTCGCTCCCACGCCTGGAGCAGGACCAGCGTCCCCTTGCCCGCCGACAGCGCCCCCACCTGGATCACCTCCGGTGGCTCCGGCCCGGCCGTTCCCGCCGCCTCGGGGACGGCATGCCCGTCCAGCCCCAGGGGGAGGACATGAATCCTCGCGCCGGGCACGCCGGCCGCCTCCAGCGGCTCCCGCTCCGCCTCGGTGAGAGCGACCACCGCGTCGGCGCCGCGCAGGATCGCCCCGGCGGCAGGTCCCAGCACCCGGCGCCGCCCGTGGACCTCCAGCAGGCCCGCGTGCAGCAGCGGGATCACCATGAGGGGCAAGCGCCGCCGCGCCGCCAGGCGTGCCGCCGGCTCCAGGAAGTGAACGTGGGGCAGCACTCCTCCCACCACCAGCCGGAAGGGGCCGTCCTGGGCCTCGGCGCGGCGGCGCAGGTGGGCGCGGTAGCCGTAGGTCAGGACGTGGGGGAAGCCCAGGGCTGCCTGCCAGGGTGGCGGCCCGGCCCGCCCGGCCGCCGCCAGCAGGCGGCCGGCCCAGCGACGGGGGGCCACGCAGCGCGCCGGGAAGCGGCGCACCGTGATGCCGCCATGGTCGCCCCCCTGCGCTCCCACCGGCGCCAGCAGCGGATCGGGCCGCGTGGTGTAGACCACCGGCTCACCCCCGGCGTCCCGCCACAGCCGGGCGAGATCGGCGAACAGGGCGGGGCTTCCACCCACGCTGGGAGGGTAGAGGGGGGCGCAAAACAGGACACGGGTCCCCGGCCCCGCAGGCCGGGGAGATCCCCCCGCGCCCTCAGCCGGCGTGGACAAGGAAGCAGGAGCCGTCGGCGATCACGGCCAGCCCCAGGGCCCGTCCCCGGGCCACGGCGGCCGCGCTTTCGGCGCCCGGCTGCATCCAGATCAAGGCCACGCCGGCCCAGGCCGCGTCCTCCACGACCTGCTCGGTCACGGCCGGCGGCGTGATCACCGAGATGGCGCGCACGCGCTCGGGAAGGGCCGCCAGATTCGGGTAGGCCGCGAGCCCCTCCACCTCCCGGGCATGGGGGTTGACGGGGTAGACGGTCCATCCCCGGCGCATGTAGGCCCGGAGCACCTTGTTGCCGTACTTGGCGGGGTCACGGGAGGCGCCCACCACGGCGTACGGCCCGGCGGCCAGGAAATCGGCGATGGTGTCGGCGACGCTTCGGTCCACCGGGTTTCCCTAGCCCCCCTTGAGGGCCTCCTGAACCAGCCGGCTCACGAGCTTGCCGTCCGCGGCGCCGCGCACCCGCGGCATGAGGGCCTGCATGACCCGCCCCATGTCCTTAGGCGAGGCGGCTCCCACCTCGGCCACCACCTCCCGCACCAGATCCCGCAGCGCCTCGGGGGAGAGCTGTGCCGGGAGGTACTCCTGGATGATGGCGAGCTCCGCTGCCTCCACCGCCGCCCGGTCCGGGCGGCCGGCGCTCTCGAAGCTCTCCATGGCGTCCCGCCGCTGCTTGGCGCAGGCCGACAGCACCGCCAGCGCCTGCTCGTCGTCCAGCCGCGCGTCCCGGCCGCCTGAGGAGCGCAGGGCGACCTCCGCCTCCTGCAGCCGGGCCTTCACCGTGCGCAGGACCGACAGGCGCTCCTTCTGGCCGGCCTTGAGGGCGGCCCTCAGATCCTGATCGATGCGGTCGGTCAGGGACACGGCCTCGCCTCAGGCCGCGGCGTGGACCGGGCGGTAGAGGGTGTCCCGCTGCACCGGCGTGTAACCCGCGTCCCGGATCACCCGCTCCATGCCCGGCCGGTCCAGCCGGTTGGTGGCCCCGGCGGCCCGGACCACGTTCTCCTCGATCATGATGGAGCCCATGTCGTTGGCGCCGAAGGAGAGGGCCACCTGGCCGATCTTCACCCCCATGGTCACCCAGGAGGACTGGATGTTGGGGATGTTGTCCAGGTAGAGGCGCGAGACCGCCAGCGTGCGCAGGTAGTCCACGGCGGTGGTCTCCCGGCCGCCCAGCTCGGTGTGGGCCGGCTGGTAGGTCCAGCAGATGAAGGCGGTGAAGCCGCCGGTGCGATCCTGCAGCTCCCGGATCAGGCGGAGGTGGGTGATGCGATGGTCCAGGCTCTCCAGGCCGCCGAACATCATGGTGGCCGTGGTGGGGATCCCAAGGCCGTGGGCGGTCTCCATGACCTCCAGCCACTGGCTCGTGGTGGACTTGTGGGCGTTGTAGGCCTCCCGCACCGAGTCCACCAGGATCTCGCCGCCGCCGCCGGGGATGGAGTCCAGACCGGCGGCCTTCAGGCGCGACAGCACCTCCCGGATGGAGAGACGGGAGACGCCGGCGAAGTGGACAATCTCCGGCGGCGAGAAGGCGTGGAGGTGGATGCCGTGGCGCTTGAGGCCGGCCAGCATCCGCTCGTAGTACTCGATCCCCAGCTCCGGGTGGAGGCCGCCCTGCATGAGGACGCCGGTGCCGCCCAGGTCCACCGTCTCGCGCACCTTGGCGTCCAGCTCCTCCGGCGACAGGAGGTACCCCTCGTCATGGCCAGGCAGGCGGTAGAAGGCGCAGAAGTTGCACTTGGCCACGCAGACGTTGGTGTAGTTCACGTTGCGGTCGATGATGTAGGTCACCTCGGGCCCGGGGTGAAGGCGGCGGCGCATCCCCCCCGCCGCCAGGCCCAGCTCCACCACCCGGGGCGTCTCCAGCAGCCGGCGGGCGTGGCTCTCCTCCAGGCGGGCCTCGCCCCGAGCGGCGCGGGCGGCCTGCTCCAGCGCCCGATCGTCCAGGCCGGGGTGGTGGCTCACGGTTGGCCTCCTGCCAGGGCGCGCGCTCCGGCCGCCACGGCTGGGATGAACTCCACCGGCCGCGGCGCCGGGATGAGCCCCTCGCCGTGGGCCTCGGCGAAGAAGCGGTCCAGGCTGCGAGCCTCCTCGGGTCCCAGATTGTAGTGCAGGAGCTCGCTCAGGTAGGCGGTGAGGGCCGGGCCGCCCGGGTAGCCATCCCGCGTGGCGTGCCCGGCCACCAGCCGCGGGAGCTGCTCCATTCCCTCGGCGCGGGAGCCGGCCAGCAGCGCCGCGAGGCCGGCGCCCTCCACGCCGGGGCGCGCGGCCCACACGGCGAAGACGAAGGGCAGGCCGGTCCAGCCCGCCCACAGCTCCGCCAGGTCGTACACCGCCCAGCCGCCCGCCGGGGCGCAGAGGGCGGCGTTGGCGATGAGCAGGGCGCCGTCGCAGCGCCGGAGCATGGCATGAGGATCCGGCGGCAGCTCCACGAGGCGCGGTCGCACGCCGAAGCGCTTCCACAGGAGAATCCGCAGCAGCGCCACCGAGGTGCGGGATGTCTCGTCCACCCCCACGGTTCCCAGCTCGGCCGGCGGGCGGCGGGCCAGCAGGATCACCGAGCGCACCCGGCGGCGGGCCGCGACGCAGATCCCCGGCACCACCTTGAGCCCGGGGTGCCGCTGCAGCTCGATGGAGGGGATGAGGGCGACGTCGGCCTGGCCGGCGGCCAGGGCCGCCGCCGAGGCGGCCGGTGAGCGCAGCGTGATCTCCAGATCGCCCCGGGCCGCGGCGGAGCCGTGGAGAAGCCCCCACTGCAGGGGGGCCGCATTGAGGCCGTCCAGGCCGCTGATGCGCAGGCGCGGGCTCATAGGCGGCCGATTCTAACAGGCGGCGCCGGGGCGTCAATCTCCCGGCTTCTGGTAGAATCCGGCCTCCAGCCCGGGGGCGCCCGTTGAAGCTCGTCGTCTTCCTCTCCTACATCCTCTATTGCTTCTACATCGGCGTCCTGCTGGTCTTCCTCCCCTGGTCGGCGCTGTGGGAGGCCAACGGCTTCCTGGTGCGGTTCCCGGCCCTGGCGGAGGTGGTCCTGGCGGGTCCCACCCGCGGCGCCATCTCGGCGCTGGGAGTGCTCCTCCTGCTGCTGGGGGCCGTGGACGCGGTCCGCTTCATCCGGCTGGGCGTCAGCGGCGAGCCGTGAGCCCCGGAGCGTGCGCGTCGGCCTGGTGAGCGACGGCGGCGTGCTGCCGCCGGCAGCGCTGCCCGGGCGCGCCGCGGCAGCAGCGCTGGCCGGGGTGG
>JBFGDW010000291.1:0-4472 GCA_041580435.1 Candidatus Polarisedimenticolia bacterium
ACGTGCGCGCCCTGGACGCCCTGGAGGCGACGCCCATGGCCGGCACCGATGGCGCGCGACGTCCGTTCTGGTCTCCCGACGGCAAGTTCATCGCCTTCTTCACCAACAGCGAGCTGAAGAAGGTCAGCGTCGGCGGCGGCCCGCCCCTGGTGGTGGCCCAGGCCTCCGACGGCCGCGGCGGCACGTGGAACGAGGCCGGCGTCATCGTCTTCGCGCCGGCCTACCTCGGCCCGCTGCACCGGGTCTCCGCCGCGGGGGGCGAGGTCATCCCGGTCACCGCCGGGGACGAGACCAAGGTGTTCACCCACCGTTATCCGTGGTTTTTGCCCGACGGCGAGCACTTCCTCTACCTCGACAGGGGCAGCACCTCGGGCGCCGGGGATCGCCCCAAGATCCGCGTGGGCTCCATCCGCGGCGAGCCACGGGAGGGGAAGGTCCTGCTGGAGGTGGCCTCCAACGCCGCCTACCACGACGGCCATCTTCTTTACAGCCAGGGCGGCACCCTCCTGGCCGTGCCGTTCGATACCGGCACCCTCGAGATCACCGGCGATGCGGTCATCGTGGCCTCCGACGTGGTGTTCGACAACACGTACAACCACGGGGCGTTCACCGTGAGCCAGAACGGCATGCTGGCCTACCATGCCGGTCAGGCCTCCGTGGGCACGCGCCTGGTCTGGATCGACCGTGAGGGCAAGGAGCTGGAGCAGATCGGTGAGGCCGGACAGTTTGACGGCCCGGTCCTCTCGCCCGATGCCCGGCACCTGGCCGTGGCCCGGACCAACCCCGACACGGGCAAGGGAGACATCTGGCTCTATGACCTGGAGGCGGGCACCGGGAGCCGTCTCACCTTCGATGCGGGCGATGACTACGGCCCGCTGTGGTCCGCCGATGGAAGGCGGCTGATCTTCACCTCGGCCCGGGAGCGGGGCTACCAGCCCTACGTCAAGCCCGCGGATGGGTCGGGAGCCGAGGAGCAGATCCTGGAATGGGACGGCGACCTGTTCCCCCTCACGGCGACCCCCGACGGGCGGGTCCTGGTCTTCTCGGGCAACACACCGGCCGGCCGCACGACCCTCAACACGGCCACCGACGGCGAGATCGCCACGCTGCGGGATCTCCCCGCCGACGGCACGGCGGATCTATCCCCCGATGGCCGCTGGATCGCTTACGTCTCCAACGAGTCGGGCCGCAACGAGGTCTTCATCGGCTCATTCCCAGACCTGGACGCCAGGTGGCAGGTTTCGCCAGGGGGTGGCCGCGAGCCCCGCTGGCGCGACGATGGCCGGGAGATCTTCTATCGCACCCCGGACGGCGTCATGATGGCCGTGAGCGTCACCACCAGCGAGCGCCGCGTCAGCCTCGGCGAGGCCCGGGCCCTGTTCCAGGCCGGAACGGAATCGATCTTCACGTCCTACGACGTGGCCCCGGACGGCCAGCGCTTCATCCTCTGCATGCCGTTGCAGGAGACCGCACCCCAGCCGCTGACGCTGGTCCAGAACTGGACCGCGGGGCTGGGGAATTAGGCACCCCCAGGGCCCGCCGGCGCCCGCCGCCGAGAGCCGGGCCACCCTCCCTCGCGTGGAAAGCCCCCCGCTTCCTTGACAATCCTCCCGTCTGGCCGGATGATCCGGCCCAAGCCACCTCCGCCCAGACAGGAGAGCGCCGGCGGCCGCCCACCGCGCCGGCCGGAACCGCAGGATGCCTGAGCCCGCAACCAACCCGTCCATCCCGCGCCCGGGCACCCACGTCCCGGCCCTGGACGGCGTGCGTGGCCTGGCCATCCTCATGGTCATGGTGGGGCACTTCATCACCTACGGCGGCCTGCTGCCCGAGGGGGAGTCGCTGTCCCGCTACACCCGGTTCATGATGATCGGCGGGCTGGGGGTCGATCTCTTCTTCGTGCTCTCCGGCTTCCTCATCACCGGCATCCTCCTGGACTCGAAGGGGGCGCCGGGGTTCTTCCGCAACTTCTACATGCGACGGGTGCTGCGGATCTTCCCGCTCTACTACGGGGCGCTGGTGGTGGCCTTCGTGCTGGCGCCGCCGCTCTTGGCCGGCGACGCCGCCCTGGCCGAGCTGGTGGGGGAGCAGGCTTGGTACTGGTCCTACACGGTGAACATCCGCATCGCCTTCTGGGGATGGACTCCCTGGCACATCGGCCACTTCTGGTCCCTGGCGGTGGAGGAGCAGTTCTACATGCTGTGGCCGCTGCTGGTGTTCGTGTGCGGCCGCCGGACCTTCCTGTGGGTTTGCCTCACGGCCATCGGCACCAGCCTCCTGGTCCGGACCGGCTTCTGGCTGGCTGGGTTCCCGCCCTACGTCAACGTTTTCACCCCGGCCACCATGGACGGCCTGGCCTGGGGCGCCCTGCTGGCCGTCCTGGCCCGGGAGCCGGGCGGGATGGACCGGCTTCGCCGCTGGGCGCGGCCGCTGGGGGCGGTGACCTTCCTCATGCTGGCCGCCTTTCTCACCTGGACCGGTGGATGGGATCCCGGCAACCCCCTCACCCGCACCCTGGGACGCTCCACCGTGGCCATCTTCTTCGCCTCGCTCCTGGTGCTGGCGGCCGGTTCGCCGCCGCGCAGCCTCTTCGCCCGGATCTTCTGCAGCAGGACGCTCATCTTCTTCGGCGTCTACAGCTACGGCATGTACGTGATCCACCAGCCCCTCATCCTGCTGCTGCGCCAGCACGGGCTGTCCCTGGATCTGCTCCCGGTCTTCCCGGGCTCGCGCAACCTGGGGAGGGTGGTGGTCTTCAGCCTGGGCATGGGGCTGACCATCCTGCTCTCCCTGGCCAGCTACCACCTCTACGAGCGCCCCTTCCTCAAGCTGAAGCGCTACTTCCCGTCCGGTTCCACGGCGCCGAGACGAGGGCAGGCCGCGCGGCCCGGGGTCACCGCCGCCGCCCCGGGAAGCGCACAGGGGTCCTGAGGCGCACCCCGAGCGTCTCCCGCGCGGCGCGGCCGCGGTGGCAAGCGTTCAGGGTGAGCAGGCCTTCAGGTCCATCTCCTCGAAGTAGTTGGCCGTCCCCTGGGCACAGCCGGCGCAGAAGGGCTTGCCCAGCGACCGCATCTGGCAGCTCTCCTGGGAGCGGTAGTAGCCGCAGTCCTGGCAGAACGCTCCTTCCCACAGGCCGATCTCGTAGGCCGAAGGTGTGGCCGTCATGCCGGGAGTCGGCTCGGTTTCGGCGCAGCAGGGCTGGCCGTTGTCGCAGACCAACTCATTGCACTCGTCCGACTCGCACGACGTCTGGCAGGGGTCGCAGGCGGCTTCCCACGGTGACGGCATGCCGGCGGCCAGGTCCCCCCCGCGGGCCACGTTCCGGTTCGTGCGAAAGGCCACGCCCGAGCAGCCGCTGCCGCCGTACTCGTCGTGGAGATCCAGCAGCGCGTGGGCCAGCTCGTGGGTGGCCATCTGCCAGGGGCTGGACTCGGCGGCGTCGTAGATGCTGGCCACGGCGAAGCGGGGATCGTTCTGCGCCCGCGCCGCACCGGTGTAGAGGCCGGTGTTGAGGAGGATGAGCACGGTGTGGGGGCTCTCGATGCAGTCGGCAAGCCCGGCCAGTGTGTCCAGGCCTTCAGCATCCGGCTCGCTGTAGTAGCAGCTGGACTTGTTGGCGCAGACGGTGGTCCCCAGGTTCGTGATGCCGCAGCTTGCCGCCTCACCGAACATGGGATCGCCCAGTGTGCTGTCCGTGCACTTCCACTCACCGTAGCTCGGCGGCTGGGTCACGCAGCAGCCGCACTCGGGCGCCGCCTGGATGCCCTTGTCCGCGGCGTCACGGACCAGATCCATGCGGTAGATGTTCAGGTGGCACGCGTAGTCGCTGAACGGCGGAGTGGCCAGGAGCTTCTTGGCCACCCCATGGGCCGCGCAGCGGAAGGCCTCCAGATCATCCTCCCCGAAGCCGTCTCCCACGATGAGCAGGTTGACGGGGTACTCGCTCTCGGCCGGACCGTGGATCCTGTAGACCTGCGGGCAGGTCCCCTCCTCCAGAACGGCGCAGGACTGGCCGTGGCCGGCGGTGGGTGCGGCCAGTGCCATCCCGGCGGCGAGCAGCACCGGCACGAGCCCGTGGTGGCCGCGCCGGCTCACTGGATCACCGGCTGGGGCGGCTGCGGCGGGCTGGCACCGTAGGTGAAGCTGGCGACCGCCTGGGTGCGCCCGGCATGCAGGCCGGCGGCGTAGATGCGCACCTCGCCGTTGGGAAAGAAGGGCAGGCGCCGGCTCAGGAATCCCACCTCGGCCTTCTCGGTCTGGCCCCGCAGCTCCCCCGTCTTTCGATTGGCCATGCGCTCGACCAGGACAACCCGCGGATCGGGCACCCCCACCCAGTAGCGCGGGCCGGGCGCACCGGCCGAGACGACGATCCAGTAGTCGGGGCGCTCCCCAGGGGGAGCCGCCTTCCACGGGATCCTGTCCAGATCCCGTGCGGTTCCCTGCACACCGGAAAAGCTCCCCTCCCACTGGCC
>JBFGDW010000292.1:0-4456 GCA_041580435.1 Candidatus Polarisedimenticolia bacterium
CATCGCCCTCCAGAACCCCTCCGGGACCGCCATGTGGGTGGAGCCACCCCTGCGCTTCACGGCCCTCCTCATGCGGCCCTTCGTGGTGGGCCTGGCGGCCCTCAGTGGCGTCATCCTCAAGATCCTCCGGGTCCGGCCCCAGGCCGAGTCGGCCCGGGCCTTCTCCCTGGACGAGCTGGATTCGGTCATCGAGGAGAGCGGTGCCGGGGGGATGCTGCAGGCGGAGCAGGCGGTGATCCTGGCCAACCTGGTGGACTTCGAGGACCTGCAGGTGCGGCAGGTCATGATCCCCCGCAACCAGGTCACCGGCCTCCCCGCCGGCGCCACTGCCGAGGAGGTGATGGCCATCCTGCGGGAGACCAAGCACAGCCGCTATCCCCTCTACGAGGACGACCTGGACGACGTGCTGGGCTACGTCCACGTCAAGGACATCATGCGCGCCCTGGACGCCGGCGGCGTGTTCGATCTCCGCGCGCTCCTGCGGCCGCTCCCCCACATCCCCGAGACCGCCTCGTGCACGCGCATGCTGCGGGTGCTGCGCAAGCGGCGGGCCCACATGGCGGTGGCGCTGGACGAGCACGGGGGCACCGCCGGCATCGTGACCCTGGAGGATCTGGTGGAGGAGATCATCGGCGAGGTGCAGGACGAGTTCGATGCCGAGGAGCCGCCAGTGCGGGTGGTGGGGGCGGGGGTGGCGGTGGCCCAGGGCACCTGCCGCCTGGACGAGATCAACGAGGCCCTCTCCCTGGGGCTGGAGGATGAGCAGGTGGACACGGTGGCGGGCCTGGTCCTCAAGCACCTGGGCCGGATGGCTCTGCCCGGGGATACGGTGCGAGTGGACGGGGTGCGCCTCACCGTGGAGACGGTGGAGCGGTTCGCCATCACCCGGGTGCGGCTGGAGTGGCCTCAGGGCGGGCAGGGCGGCGCGGCGCCGGCCAGCGCCTCCACCTGACCGAACGGATCCGCCTCCCGCTTCCCCACGCGCGTGACGATCCCACGCACCGCCCGCGGGAGATCCCCGTGGCACGCCGCCAGGAGCCGGTGGAACGGCTCGCGGCGCCCCTCGTAGCGCACTAGGGAGAGGATGACGGCGTTGTCCAGCGCCCGGTCCGCGAACCCGTCGTAGGCCCGGGTCTCCCATTCCATCTCCCGGTATCGCGCCTGGGCGCCGGCGAAGATCTCCTCCCGCAGGCGCAGCTTCTCCTCCCGGGAAGCCGGGCCCCCGTAGAGCGCCTCCAGTTCCTCCACGACGCCGCGCAGGAAGCGGCTGAAGGCGGTGGCGTCGGCGTTGAGGGCGTCGACACGAGCGCAGGTTGGGCATGCTTCCCCTTCCCGCGCCCGGTAGTACAGGAGCGTGCCCGCGTCGCCCACGAAGGAGGCGAACGACTCGTTGAAATCGGTCTGCCCCTTCACGTAGAGCCGGCGGTGGGCTGCCTCGTGCAGGACCAGGTTGACCAGGGAGGATCCGCTCCGCTCCAGCATGGAGGGGCGGATGGGATCCGAGAACCAGCCCAGTGTGGAGAAGGCGCCGGCGGCCTGCACCAGGACGTCCAGATCCCGGCGCCGGAGCCTGGCGGCGAAGTCCGCGGCATCCTGCCGGTCGTAGTACCCCCGGTAGGCCACCCGGCCCACGATGGGGAACCACCAGGTGACCGGCTCCAGGGCGTCACGGGGGGCCGCCGTCACCACCCAGGTGGGCTCGGGGCGCACCAGGGAGATGGTCTCGTAAAGATCCGCCGCCGGCAGCTCCAGGTGCTCCACGGCGAACCGCTTGGCGTCCTGGATGAGCTCGATCTTGGGGATCCACTCCTGGGGGACCCGATCCCGGGCGATGGCCCGGTCCACCGGCTGGCGCGACGCCAGCACGCGCAGGTGGCTGGCCGACTGGCGGGCCACGTACCCCACGGCGCAGCCGGGGATGGACAGGGCGATCCCCAGCGCCAGGATTGCCCCGGCCGCCACCGTGACGCCCCATACACCGAGCCTCCTGAGCCGGCTCATGGTCACCTCCGGCCGGGAATTGTACCGGCTCGGCCGCGGTACCGGGGGTCGGGATGGGGTTGAGATGCACCTCGCCCCGGTGCAAAATGATGCTGCCACCGCCATTTGCGGAGAGGAGAAACGAGCCGTGAGAGTCGTGTGGTTCCTGATCATCGGTCTGGCGGCGGGCTGGATTGCCGGGCGCCTCATGAAGGGGCGTGGCTTTGGCCTGCTGGGGAATCTCATCGTGGGGGTTCTGGGCGCCCTGATGGGCGGGTTCCTTCTGGGGGTGCTGGGCGTGTCGGCGGGCGGCGGGCTCCTGGGCGAGCTGTTCACTTCGGTCCTGGGGGCCGTGGTGCTGCTCTACCTCATCTCCTTCGTGCCGGGCCGCTGAGGCAGGCCACGCTGCCGCCGCCGCGTCTTGCCTTCCAGGCCCGGTGGATCCAGCGCCGGTGATGCGGAACGCATCGAGAGGAGGAGCGTCATGAGCGTCAAGCCCATCCCCGAGGGCTATCACAGCGTCACCCCTTACCTCATCGTGAAGGGGGCCGCCGCGGCCATGGAGTACTACAGGGAGGCGTTCGGCGCCACCGAGCTGTTCCGCTTCCCGGCGCCGGGCGGCACCATTGGCCACGCCGAGATCCAGATCGGCGACTCCCCGATCATGCTGGCGGACGAGCAGCCGGAGATGGGGATCGTGGCTCCCGGCCCTGGCTCCATGCCACCGGTGAGCATCCTCATCTACGTGGAGGACGTGGACGAGCGCTTCCCCAGGGCCCTGGCCGCTGGCGGTAAGGAGGTGCGGCCCCTGCAGGACCAGTTCTACGGGGACCGCTCGGGCACCCTTGTGGATCCGTTCGGACACGTCTGGACCATCGCCACCCACAAGGAGGACGTGCCTCCGGACGAGCTGCAGCGGCGGGCGGCGAAGCTGATGCAGTCGGCTCAGGACGGCTAGTTCCCGTGGTTCTGTCCAGTGCCAGCCCGGCGGTTCCCACCGGCCAGGGGACGTCAGCCCTGTGAGCGCTGAGGGGATGGCCGGCGGCTGCCTGTGCGGGGGCGTGCGCTTCCGGGTCACCGGGCCCTTCCTGCGCGCCGGTCACTGCCACTGCTCCCGCTGCCGGCGTCACTCAGGCGCCGCGGTGAGCACCCAGGGGCGCGTGCGCAGGGAGCACTTCCATCTCCTGCAGGGCGCCGACCTGATCCGGACCTACCGGGAGAAGGGCCACGCCAGCAAGGCGTTCTGCTCGGTCTGCGGCTCCAGCCTGTTTGGCGGCACCTGGCCCGACGGCCCGGAGGTCTCCATCCGGCTGGGCGTGATGGACGGGGATCCCGGCATCCGGCCCCAGTACCACACCTACGTGGACGATGGCGCCCCCTGGGACGAGATCACCGACACCCTCCCGCGCCACCCCGGCGCGCTTCCCCGTTCCTGGAGGGGTGAGGAGCCCTCCTGAGCTCCCCGCCCCAGGACGATCCGCCGGCCGCCGCCCGGAGGGGTGGCGCCAGGCCACCCCTGCATCTCGCCCTGGCCGGCTGCGGGGGACTGCTCCTGCTGGCCCTGGCCGCCTTCGCCGGCGTCTACCTCCTGGTGGGGGATGCCGGACCTGGCGTCCGGCTGGCTGGCCAGCTCGATCCGGAGACGCTGGCCTGGGTGCAGGAGGAGGAGATCCTGCACGCGGACGAGGAGCTGATCGCCTGGTTCGCCGGATCGGGGCGCCCAGGCCGGGGCAGCGTGACGCTCCTCACAGACCGGCGCATCCTCGTCCTGGAGGACGGCTGGACCACCTCCAGCCGGCTCCGGGAGGTGGAGTCCATCGAGCACCGCTGGGAGGCCGCCGCGGGGGATATCATCGACATCCACGGCCGGGACGGGCGCCAGCTGCGCGTCGTCATCCCGCCCGGCCGGGGTGGCGAGCTCTTTCTGCGCGAGCTCATGGGCGCCTGGGAGCGGGCCGGCGAGGGCCTCCCGCTGGCCGGGCGGACCGTGGAGGACTGAGATGACACAGCGGCCGGCCGGCGACGGGAACCGGGTGCCAAGGGAGGGGGGCTGCTTCTGCGGTGCCGTGCGCTACCAGGTGGACGGCGAGCCCGCGATGGTGACCCACTGTCACTGCCGGAACTGCCGCCGCTCCACCGGCGCCCCCTTCGTCACCTGGGCCGAGTTCCGCGCCGACCGGTTCCGGCTCCTGACAGGGCGCCCGGCCACCCTCGCCGCCAGCAACGGTGTGGTGCGGGCCTTCTGCGCCCGCTGCGGCAGCCATCTCACCTACCGCCGCACCGACACCCCCGGCGCGCTGGACGTGACCGTGGGGACGCTGGACGATCCGGAAGCCCTCCGCCCGGCGGACCACACCTGGACCAGCCGGAAGCTGTCCTGGATCCACCTGGGAGACGGCCTGCCCAGCTACCCCCAGGCGGCCCGCAGGAAGCGGGATGGGGACTGATCGGCGCGGGATCGCCCGGGTTGGCCTGG